>NZ_JBFSUV010000045.1:0-34787 GCF_041467515.1 Vibrio sp. 10N.247.311.12 | reverse complement strand
TCGAATCTCGAATCTCGAATCTCGAATCTCGAATCTCGAATCTCGAATCTCGAATCTCGAATCGCTTACATGCGCTCTAGAGTGTCGATACCTAGAAGCGATAGACCTTGCTTGATCGTCTTCGCTGTTAGTGCAGCAAGCTTCAGACGGCTCTGCTTAACAGCTTTGTCTTCAGCAACTAGGATAGGGCAAGCTTCGTAGAAGCTAGAGAATTGACCAGCTAGTTCGAATAGGTAGCTACACATGATGTGTGGTTGACCTTCACGAGCAACAGACTGTACTGCTTCTTCAAACTGTAGAAGTTTCGCGATAAGCGCTTTCTCTTTCTCTTCAGTGATTTTGATTTCACCTTCAAGCGAGTCCATAGAAATGCCAGCTTTAGCAAATACAGAAGCAACACGAGTGTATGCGTACTGCATGTATGGTGCTGTGTTGCCTTCGAATGCAAGCATGTTGTCCCAATCGAACACGTAGTCAGTAGTGCGGTGCTTAGAAAGGTCTGCGTACTTAACCGCTGCCATAGCAACAGTGTTCGCGATCGCTTTCTTCTCGTCTTCTGCTAGTTCTGGGTTCTTAGATTCGATTAGCTGCGCTGCACGAACTTCGGCTTCATCAAGAAGATCAGCAAGACGAACAGTACCGCCTGCACGAGTCTTGAATGGTTTACCGTCTTTACCTAGCATCATGCCGAATGCGTGGTGCTCAAGAGAAACAGATTCTGGGATGTAACCTGCTTTACGAACGATAGTCCAAGCTTGCATTAGGTGCTGGTGTTGACGTGAGTCGATGAAGTAAAGAACGCGGTCTGCGCCTAGTTCTTCAAAACGGTATTTTGCACAAGCAATGTCGGTTGTTGTGTAAAGGAAGCCGCCGTCGCGTTTCTGGATGATAACGCCCATTGGGTCACCATCTTTGTTTTTGTATTCGTCTAGGAATACAACTTGTGCGCCGTCATCTTCTTTAGCAAGACCTTGCTCTTTCAGATCCGCAACAATAGTTGGAAGCATGTGGTTGTACATGCTTTCGCCCATTACGTCATCACGTGTTAGAGACACGTTTAGACGATCGTAGTTGCGTTGGTTTTGAATCATTGTTACGTCAACAAGCTTCTTCCACATCTCTGCGCAGAACTCGTCGCCGCTTTGCAGTTTAACAACGTAGCCACGTGCTTTAACTGCGAACTCTTCGTCTTCATCGTAGAGCTTTTTAGATTCACGGTAGAAGCCTTCAAGGTCAGCAAGTTCCATTGAAACTTCACCAGACTCAGCCTGAACGCGCTCAAGGTTTGCGATAAGCATACCGAATTGAGTACCCCAGTCACCGATGTGGTTAGCGCGGATAACGTTGTGGCCTAGAAATTCTAGAGTACGAACTACTGCATCACCGATGATAGTTGAACGTAGGTGACCAACGTGCATTTCTTTAGCAACGTTTGGCGCAGAGTAATCCGCAACAATTGTTTGTGTTTCTGCTACTGCAACACCAAGGCGAGAATCAGCCAATGCTGCGTCTGCTTGTTGTGCTAGGAAAGCTTCATCTAGGAAGATGTTAAGGAAACCTGGGCCTGCGATTTCTACTTTAGAAGCGATACCGTCTAGGTTTAGAACGTCCAATACTTTTTGAGCAAACTCTCGAGGATTAGTGCCTAGTCGCTTAGCAACGCCCATAACGCCGTTTGCTTGGTAGTCACCAAATTGTGGTTTTGCAGATTGGCGAACAGCCGCAGGAGAGCCTGCAGGTGCGCCTGCGGCTTCTAGAGCCTGAGATACTTTGTCATTAATAAGTGCTTGGATATTCACACGCGTTTCCTTCAATTCAAGGATGATAAGAGTGGCCGTTATTTCGAGGTCATTAAATTGGTTAATTATGCATCTAGTTAACGATTTAATGCCGAAATGAACAACAGACACTGTTTAAGTTCACAAAAATGGCGTTAATCATACCAATTTTGTGGGGTTTCTTATAGGTCGAATTGATAGAAAATTAACATTTCCTGAGTGGTTTTTGACAATCGACTTTTAGCAAGACGCGTTTGCATGTTTAAGGAGCGAAAAGAACATAGTTATTGAGTGTTTTTTGTAAAAGCAACGCTTGTTGCAAAAGGCAAAACTGATAACATGCAGCCATTATTTGGAGAACACAGACAATGATGATGAGCCTGAAGCAAGCTGAACTAGAACCACAACAAATGATCGCCCGCCTTGATACTTTTATGGCAAAAATCGAGAGCCTAGGAAATACATTAGGTTTGGATTTAAGCTTTGCTCAAGCGGATCATATTGCGCTGCGAATCAATGACACTGAGCTAGCGAAATCTGCCCATCAAGCGTGGTCTGAGTACGGCTCTATGATTTCTGAGGCGATGATTAATGGTCGTCCAATTGTGGTGTTGGCTTTCGATGAACCCTTGCAAAGCCTTGGCTGGAAAATTGAATGTTTGGAGCTGCCATATCCAGCAGAAGGTAAGATTTACCCAAGCCAAGATTGGGAACATGTAGAGTTTGTGATTCCTTCTCATGCCCAAACAGCTGATGAGTATCTAGCGGATCTTAAAGAAACTTACCCGCAGTTCGCTGCTAACTTTGAAACGCTGGGTGAGCAAGGCGTTAAGATCAAACTCTCTAGCCCGAAAGGCGAGGGTGAACGCTTGAATAACCCAACAGTGGCTTTTAAACATCAAGGGATTTGCATCAAGCTGCATCCACACTCTTTGAAGAAGATTGTGGAATCAGAACAGGCTTAATTTGAATAGAGAGTTGCTAGGAAAGAGATTCCTGATCTCGCCTTGGCTCGTCGGAATGACGGGGTGTTCGATGAAATTTTCCAGAGTCTATCTTTGGATAGTGACAGACTGAGCGTTCGAGAGCGTATGTTAGAGCCTATAGCTCGAAGGTTCATCACCGAGTTCGTCATTCCCGATAGCGACGAAGGAGCGTAATTGGGAATCTCGTAAAGCGAGTCTGATCATCAGATACAAAAAACGCGCGATGGGCTTTCCCTATTGCGCGTTTTTTATTGGGTTCTAACTGGAAGTCTTACCGGAAATCGAATATCCGATTTACAGAATTACAGTCTTGTTGCCGTAAACAAACACATGATCATTGATCACCTTGTTTAACGCCTTACTTAATACATTCTTCTCTACGTCACGACCGGCTTGTGCCATGTCTTTCGCGCTGAAGTTGTGATCCACAGGGATAACATCTTGCTTGATGATTGGACCTTCATCCAAATCATTCGTCACAAAGTGTGCCGTTGCGCCAATGATCTTCACGCCGCGCTCATACGCTTGTTGGTATGGCTTCGCGCCAATAAATGCTGGCAAGAAGCTGTGGTGGATATTGATGATCTTGTGGTGGTATTTTTCAACAAAACCTGGTGTCAGCACTCGCATGTACTTAGCCAAAACAAGGTAATCCGCCTCGTACTGGTCAATCACTTCTAGCATCTTCTTCTCATGTTCTTCACGGTTTAGCCCTTCGTGAGAAACATGGTGGTAAGGGATGTCAAAACGCTCGGTTAGGCTTTGTAGAATGTCGTAGTTACCGACAACGGCCGCAATTTCAACGTCTAAGCTGCCATCGAAGTTCTTCATTAGAATGTCGCCAAGGCAGTGTGCTTCCTTGGTCACGAGTATCACAACACGCTTGCGAGACGAATCAACAAGCTTACGTTTCGTATTTGGTGGCAGGGCTTGATCTAAATCGGCAAGTAAGGTTTCGTCATTGAAATACCCTTCAAGCTCGGTGCGCATAAAGAAGTGGCCACTTGTGTTATCTACGAACTCATTGTTGTGCACAATATTGAGTTGGTGTTTGTAACAAATGTTGGTGATCTTCGAGATGAGGCCTGGGGCATCAGTACAATGTGTTAGTAAAGTTTTTCTTTCCATTTGCATCTTACTTCCATGAAATGTTGCACTTATTATATGAAATCGGGATTCTTCAAATTTAATGCAGGCCGTCGAACGGTGAACTGAGCCGCAATATCACCGTTATAATTAATCTATTATCAAGTTGGTTTCAACAAATTCTGCTGCTGATTTATCGCTTTGATAAATTGTTTGATATAGAAATATCAGTTTTTAGATAGAAAAACAGGCAGAAGCTTCATTTTTAAAAGTTTTGACCGTAGTACGCATTTGAACTTCAACCGAGGCATTTACGCCTTGGCCAAAAATAGAGGTGATACTTATGGATAAAGAGTTACTAGCCAAAAAACTGTACTGCAAGCGAGTGAATTCATTGGCGAGAGGTACCGAATTAGATGGTCATGTTCTAGATGAAATGTGGGAAAGTAAGACCTCACCAACCGATGCAGCGAAAGCCATACAGCCTGGTGATAACCATTTTGAAGGTGCTCCTTGGCTATCACGTTATCTCAGTCGAAAATAAAAACGATTCTCTAATTGCTACTTCTTCAATTCTTACCTTCAAGGTAACTTAAGCCACGTCAAGCCAAACCAAACACCTCCGGTGCGAAGTCATTCTTGATTCGCGCCGGCTCACTAAACCTGCCATAATTCTCCTTCTCTTTTTCTAAACTTCGTACTCTATGATATCTAAAACGTTTTCTGCTGATGGCGCTCTGGGCAAAGCTATCCCTGGGTTTCAACCAAGACAAGCTCAGTTAGACATGGCTGAAGCGGTTTCACAAGCTATTGAAAATCAAAGCCAGTTGGTTGTTGAGGCTGGAACAGGTACTGGTAAGACGTTTGCTTACCTAGTGCCTGCGCTGCTTAGTGGCAAGAAAACCATCATTAGTACGGGGTCTAAAAACCTTCAAGAACAGCTGTTTCACCGAGATTTACCCTTGATGGTCGATGCGCTTGGCTTTTATGGTCAAGTTGCGTTGCTCAAAGGACGTTCAAACTATTTGTGTTTGGACAGACTCAGCCGCCAAATGATCGAGAGTCATGGTGCTCATACCGATCCAACGCTGCTGGCTCAGTTAGTCAAAGTTCGTAGTTGGTCGTCATCCACTCAAACGGGTGATTTAGGCGATTGTGATGATATCGCTGAAGACAGCCCGGTTATTCCAACCATTACCTCGACCAATGATAATTGCTTGGGTAAAGAGTGCCCAAGCTATACCGATTGCTTTGTGCTTAAAGCGCGTAAAAAAGCGATGGATTCCGATGTGGTGGTCGTAAACCACCACCTTTTCCTAGCTGATTTGGCGATCAAAGAAACCGGATTTGGCGAATTGATACCTGAAGCTGACGTGTTTATTTTCGATGAAGCACATCAACTTCCTGACATCGCCAGCCAGTACTTCGGACAATCGGTTTCCAGTCGACAGATCCAAGAGTTAGCCAAAGACATTGAAATTGCTTACCGAACTGAAGCCAAAGACATGCGTCAGCTACAGAAAGTAGGGGATAGGCTCGTTCAATCGTCAGCCGATCTGCGTATTGTGCTTGGTGATACCGGCTTTCGTGGTAACTGGCGCGAAGCTTTGAAATCCGAGTCGATTGCACGCGAGTTAGTTCGTTTGCAAGATGCTCTGCAACTTGCTGTTGATGTATTGAAGTTAGCACTTGGGCGAAGCCAGTTGTTAGATACCGCTTTCGAACGCGCAAATATGATTAAGTCGCGTATCGAACGTGTGTGCGATGTGTCGATCACTGGCTATTCGTATTGGTATGACACTACACCGCGCCACTTTGCTCTGCATATCACACCGCTTTCTGTCGCCGATAAATTCCACGAACAGATTGAGCTGAAGCCGGGCGCATGGGTGTTTACCTCAGCAACCTTGGCGGTGTCGGATGATTTCGAACACTTTACTTCTCGATTAGGGTTAAAACCGTCGGCACAGTTTTCACTGCCGAGCCCGTTTGATTATCCGAATCAAGCGCGCTTGTGTGTGCCTCGTTATCTTCCAGAACCGAATAGCCCCGGTCTCGCGGATAAGCTAGTAAGAATGCTGACTCCTGTGATTGAGCAAAACCAAGGCCGCTGTTTCTTCTTGTGTACTTCACACAGCATGATGAAAGAGTTGGGGGAGCGATTCCGTGAAACCCTCTCGGTTCCCGTTCTATTGCAAGGTGAGACAAGTAAGCAAAAAACCTTAGCCGAATTCATGGAATTAGGTAACGCATTGCTGGTGGCTACAGGTGCTTTCTGGGAGGGGATAGATGTTAGGGGCGACGCATTAAGCTGTGTTATCATCGATAAATTGCCCTTTACAGCCCCTGATGACCCTTTACTTAAGGCTCGAATCGAGGACTGTAAGCTAAAAGGGGGTGATCCTTTTGCACAAGTACAGTTGCCAGACGCTGTGATTACCTTGAAACAAGGTGTCGGCCGATTGATACGTGACAAGCGCGATAATGGTGCTTTGATTATTTGCGATAACCGATTGGTGACTCGCGATTACGGTGGCATATTTTTGGCGAGTTTACCGCCTATCCCTCGTACACGTGACTTAGGGGTCATTAAAGAATTCTTAGCTAAAGACCATTCAACCGCTGCTGATTAATTGGCATTGTTGAGTTTAGCCATTATTTTTAGATTAGATAACAGATATTTGAGACACAAATGAGCGCGAAAATTCTTGCAGTAGATACCGCAACTGAAAACTGTTCAGTTGCATTAGTAATGGGTGACCAGGTGTTCGCACGTAGCGAAGAGGCTCCTCGAGACCATACGAAAAAAATTCTACCTATGGTGGATGAAGTACTGAAAGAAGCGAATGTCGCTTTAACCGATATCGATGCTATCGCGTTTGGCCAAGGCCCAGGCAGTTTCACGGGTGTGCGTATTGGTATTGGTATTGCTCAAGGCTTAGCTTTTGGTGCGGATTTACCGATGATCGGTGTCTCAACACTGGCAGCGATGGCGCAAGGCAGCTACCGTAAATTTGGTGAAACTCACGTTGCGACAGCGATTGATGCGCGCATGAGTGAAGTATACTGGGCTCGTTATAGCCGTGAACAAGATGGTCGTTGGACTGCGGTTGATGCCGAATGTGTAACGCCACCAAGTGAACTGGCTGCGCAGTTAGAAGCAGATTCTGAAATATGGGCGAAAGTCGGTACCGGCTGGGAAGCTTATGCCGAGCATATGGATACACTTGCGATCAACACCAAAGCGTGTGAAGTGCTATTCCCAGAAGCTCAAGATATGGCGTTCCTTGCTCAATTTGCTTACGCAGAAGGTAAAGCGGTTGCAGCAGAAGAATCTGAGCCAGTTTATCTTCGTGACAAAGTGACTTGGAAGAAACTGCCAGGTCGCGAATAATTTTTACAAGGTTCTGATGCAAATTAGGTCTAAATGCGTATTATTTAGATTTGAGAGGGCAGATATTTAGTCATGGTATCAATTAACAACTTACCTCCTTCTTCGATAGGCAGCACGTCTAAGCCGAATCGAATTAAAAAGAAGGAGCAGGCAAAAAAATCTGATGCTAGCACTGCGGTTGGGCAACCGACTAAGGTCGCTAATGCTGTTTCTCACTCTATTCGTCAAGTTAAAGAGTCTGAACTACACAAGGCTCAAATCCAGTATGATCTTCCAGAAGGCCGAGGACGTAAGGCTATGGAAGAGTATATGGATGTAATGAATCAGGCGAAGAAAGAAGAACTTGCAAAGCTTATCGGTGTCGATATCTACATCTAGAGCTTCTTATTAATGCCTGTTTAAGGACCAGAACCATGTCAAATTATCTCTCTAAATTACGCTTAATAGCCCTTTCTCTTGGTGTCTTGGTACTTGCCGGGTGTTCATCACTTCCTAGCGAACTTGAAGCAAAATCAGAGCCTGTAATTAGTGATTACCAACAGTGGGTCGACCAACTACCGGAGGCGAAAAGTGTTCGATTGGGTGGCGTCATCTCTAAAGTAACTAACTTGAAAGATAAGACTCGAATCGAAGTTGCTAATATGCCGATTTCGAGTAGCGGTAAGCCAGACCTAGACGCAGAGCCAAGCGGACGTTTTGTAGGTTATATTGAAGGGTATGTTGAGCCTCTAAGTTTTGCAGAAGGCCGTCTGATTACACTGGTTGGTCAGTCAAGCGGAAGTGAAGATGGAAAAATAGGGGAATACCCTTACATCTTCCCTGTGATGAAAGTGGACAACCAACGACTGTGGAACATCACTGAGCGTGTTGTTGTTAACGATTTTGCACCAACCTACTACTCGTGCAGAAGTTTACATTGTCGCAGTTTTCAAACGATGCCAAGACAAGGTCGAGTGATACAGGACGTAGAGTAATTAACTTTTTAGACGTTGATTGCGCAAACAGATGGAACTAAGTGTTTGATGATTGAAAAGTCATACTCCCTTGCGAGCGGGACGCTTGCAACACAACAGATTGGCAACCCACAAACGACCGCAACGACGGTCGTTTTTATTCATGGGTGGTTGGATAATTCGTCCAGCTTTAATCCGGTTATGCAGCAAGTCGCCAAGTTTGCGCCCAATGCTCACCTTGTTGCTATCGATCTCTTCGGACACGGCTTCTCGTCGCACAAATCGGGAAGTTACTACCCATTTCATGATTATATTGATGACTTGCATCAGTTGGTGACTAAATTATCGCCAAACAGACTGGTACTGGTAGGACATTCACTTGGTGCATTGATAGCAAGTTGCTATAGTGCCGCCTTTCCTGAAAAGGTGTCAGGATTAATTCAAATTGAAGGTCACGGACCTCTTTCTGAAGCTCCCCACGAAACAGTCTCTCGCTTGAGGGATGGGGTACTCAGTCGTCTTCGACAGCGAAGAAAGCCTTCACGTCCTCTGGCAAGCCTTGAGGATGCTATTAAGCTGAGAGCTCACGCCAACCAAATTAATGCTGAATTAATCGCTCCTATTGTTGAGCGAGGTATTGTCGAGTTCGAGAACTCTTGGCAATGGCGATGCGACCCTAATCTAAAATGTGACTCGTTATATCGAATGTCACAGGCGCACGCTGAAGCGATTATGGCGGCTATTGAATGCCCTCAACTTATAATCCTAGGGAATGATGGATTCCGACATTTGCAGCATAATCGCTACAAATCAGTGCATAGTCCTCTGCATATAGAGACTGTTCCTGGCGGACATCATTGTCATTTAGAGAGCCCAGAGCTAGTTTCAGAGCTAATTCTTGGTGTAGTTAACAAAATTTAAACAAGTGTTTGAGCCTTTTAGTGCTCATGCACTAAAGCTGTGCTGTAATACCGCAATGATAAAAAGCGGCGAAGCAGTCGTCAGCTGATAAACGAGGAGTAACATCGTGGATAAACCTTGGCTTTCACGTTATCCAAGTGACGTACCAGAAACGATCAACCCAGATCAGTACCCATCTCTTGTAGAAATGTTTGAACAGTCGGTACAGAAGTACGCGGACCAACCTGCATTCGAGAACATGGGCTCGATTATGACATTCCGTAAGCTTGAAGAGCGCAGCCGTGCTTTTGCCGCTTACCTACAGAATGACTTGAAACTGAAGAAGGGCGATCGCGTCGCGCTAATGATGCCAAACCTACTGCAATACCCAATTGCACTATTTGGTGTATTGCGTGCAGGTATGATTGCAGTGAACGTCAACCCACTGTACACACCTCGTGAGCTTGAACATCAACTGAACGATTCTGGTGCAAAGGCGATTGTTATCGTATCTAACTTTGCGAGCACGCTAGAGAAAGTCGTTGATAATACGCCGGTTAAACACGTTGTTCTAACCAGCCTAGGGCAAATGCTGCCACGCGCGAAAGGGACCATTGTCGACTTCGTAGTGAAATACGTAAAAGGCATGGTGCCTAAGTATGATCTGCCGGGTGCTATCTCATTCAGAAAAGCGCTGCACAAAGGCCGTCGTCTTCAATATGTGAAGCCGTTCATGGCGGGTGATGACATCGCGTTCCTACAGTACACAGGTGGTACTACGGGTGTAGCGAAGGGCGCAATCCTAACGCACCGCAATATGATTGCGAACGTACTGCAAGCGAAAGGGGCTTACGGTCCTGTCCTTCAAGAAGGCCGCGAGTTGGTTGTAACGGCATTACCGCTTTACCACGTATTTGCACTGACGGTGAACTGCTTACTGTTTGTAGAGATGGGTGGCCGTAACCTTCTAATTACTAATCCTCGTGACATTCCTGGCTTTATTAAAGAGCTGCAAAAGGTTCCGTTTACCGCAATTACCGGCGTAAACACCTTGTTTAATGCGCTAGTTAATAACGAAGATTTCCACGAGTTGGATTTCAGTAACCTACGCCTATCTGTTGGCGGCGGCATGGCGGTTCAACGCGCTGTTGCTGAGCAATGGAAGAAAGCGACAGGCATTCACCTATTGGAAGGCTATGGCTTAACTGAGTGTTCACCACTGGTAACGGGTAACCCATACGACCTGAAAGACTACACAGGTGCTATCGGCCTACCAGTACCATCGACAGAAGTTCGTATTGTTGATGATGAAGGTAAGGTTATTGCTAATGACCAAGTAGGCGAGCTACAAGTTCGTGGCCCTCAAGTTATGCAAGGTTACTGGCAGCGCCCTGAAGCGACCAAAGAAGTGATCGATCAAGACGGTTGGTTATCGACAGGTGACATCGTTAAGTTTGATGACGAAGGCTTGTTGTACATCGTTGACCGTAAGAAGGACATGATTCTTGTATCAGGCTTCAACGTCTACCCGAACGAGATTGAAGACGTTGTGGCTCTGCATGGTAAAGTGCTTGAAGTAGCAGCTATCGGTCAACCTCATGAAGTGTCTGGTGAATTGGTTAAGATCTACGTTGTGAAGCGTGACCCTAGCCTGACCAAAGAAGACATTATCGCGCACTGTCGTGAGCACTTAACGGGTTACAAAATCCCTAAATTAGTCGAGTTCAGAGATGATCTTCCAAAGACTAACGTAGGTAAGATCTTACGCCGCGTACTGCGTGAAGAAAACGATGCAGAACTTGCGAAACGCGCTAGCGAATAATTAGCCCGTTTGCGCGAAAGTACTGCACCAAAACCATTGAGGCGCTTAATCTAAGCGAGCGCTGAAAAATGGTGTTAGAATGCCGACAGTTAATGTCGGCATTTTTGTATCCGGCGATCAAATAGAAACCTGTGAGAGTTTTTGTGGATTATCAAATCATTACCCAATTGAAAGACCTTGAGCGAGTTTGCCAACAAGCACGTGAAGCCGATGTCGTTATGCTTGATACGGAGTTCGTTCGTACTAGAACCTATTACCCTCAATTAGGCTTGATTCAGTTATTTGATGGTGAAACGCTGTCACTGATTGACCCTATTGCTCTTGATGACATGACACCGTTCGTTACCTTGTTGAAAGACGCATCAGTATTGAAAGTGCTGCACGCGTGCGGTGAAGATTTGGAAGTGTTCCAGAACGCATTTGGCTGTACACCAACACCAATGGTTGATACACAGATCATGGCGGCTTTCTTAGGTCATGGTTTATCAACGGGCTTTGCTGCTCTGGTTTCAGAGTTTGTCGGTGTCGATCTCGATAAGAGTGAATCTCGCACAGACTGGCTAGCGCGTCCGCTTTCTCAAAAACAATTGGACTACGCAGCAGCAGACGTGCATTACCTAATGCCAATGTACAACAAGCTTCTAGAAAAAGTGATGGAAGCTGGCTGGTGGGAAGCGGCTCAGCAAGAGTCTGATTTACAAGTTGCCAAGCGCATTCGTAAAGTAAACCCAGATACAGCCTACCTTGATATTAAAGGGGCGTGGCAGCTTAAACCTAAGCAATTAGCGATCTTACGACCTCTAGCAACTTGGCGTCTAAAAGAAGCAATCAAGCGCGATTTAGCGCTGAACTTTGTCTTCAAAGAACAAGACCTATGGGCTGTGGCGCGTTTTGCGATGAAAGATCCCAAGCACATGGAGCAAGAGGGTTTTGATTACCGCTCTGTGCGTCGCCATGGTGCGAAGATCAGCTCAATTGTTAAGTTAGCTGAACATACACCAGAAGAAGAGTACCCAGCACCAGTAGAACGTCTAATGGACTTCCCTGGCTACAAGCAACTCTTCAAAGTGCTGAAAGATGAAGTGAAAACAGCATCACAACACAGTGGTTTGGCGACGGAATTCTTGGCATCGAAGAAGCAACTTAACCAAATGTTAAGCTGGGTGTGGAAGCACGATCGTAACCCAGAAAAGCTGCCTGATGTTATGCAAGGCTGGCGTTTAGATGTGGTTGGCGAAAAGCTGAGTAAAGCGATCAAATAACCGCTTGCTGCTTTAAAGCCTAACTTAGTTACAGTTATAAACTGCAGATACAAAAAAGAGAGCCTAGGCTCTCTTTTTTATTCAATCAATACAAGCAAGTGTATTACCTGCCAATCTTGTTCAGAAAGATTATCGATCTTCTTCTGGAAGCTTAACATTCAACTCTAACACTGAGATGTCGTCATCTTTGTGTTCAAAAGTCAGATCAACCATTGATGGATCGACCTCAACGTACTTGGCAATACACTTCAAGATGTCTTCTTTTAGTTGCGGCAGGTAAGACGGCGCTGGGTCGTCATGGCTGCGTCGTTCGGCAACAATGATCTGCAAACGTTCTTTGGCTAGGTTTGCGGTTGTCTTTTTCTGTGGTCTAAAAAACTCTAATAATGACATTGTGCATTAGCCCCCGAACAGTCGTTTGAAGATGCCTTTCTTCTGTTCCGTTAAGAAGCGGAAGTCAACTTGGCTACCCAGTAGTCGCTCTACAGTATCATTGTAAGCCATACCTGCGTCGGTTGCTTCGTCAAAGATAACTGGAACACCCTTGTTCGATGCGTTCAGTACCGCTTGGCTCTCTGGAATTACACCCAGTAGAGAGATGTGCAGGATTTCTTCAACGTCTTCAACACTGAGCATCTCACCTTGAGTTACACGTGCTGGGTTGTAGCGAGTCAATAGAAGGTGTGTTTTCACTGGCTCTAAGCCGTCTTCAGAACGACGAGATTTAGAGTCAAGAATACCTAGAATACGGTCTGAATCGCGTACTGAAGAGACTTCTGGGTTGGTGGTTACAATCGCTTCATCAGCGAAGTACAACGCCATAAGAGCGCCTTGTTCGATACCCGCAGGAGAATCACAGATGATGAAATCAAAGCCCATTTCATCCAGTTCATCAAATACACGACGAACACCATCTTTTGTTAGTGCGTCTTTATCACGAGTTTGAGAAGCAGGAAGAATGAACAGGTTCTCTGTGCGCTTGTCTTTGATCATCGCTTGGTTCAGCGTCGCTTCACCATTGATAACATTAACGAAGTCGTACACAACACGACGCTCACAACCCATGATTAAATCTAGGTTACGCAGACCGATATCAAAGTCGATAACTGCGGTTTTCTTTCCTTTTAAAGCCAGACCCGAGGCAATAGCTGCACTGGAGGTCGTTTTGCCTACCCCGCCTTTACCTGACGTTACAACGATAATGCGTGCCATTCTGTTTTCCTTTTATTTCTCTTATATTGCGAGGACATCAACGTGTAATACATCGTTTGCCATACTGAACATGGTTTTCTTCTGCCAGTACTCGCTTTCAATTTGATCGCTGAGCCAGTAATTTCCAGCAATGGAAACCAGCTCGGCTTGTAAGTCATTACAAATTATTTTTGCTTCAGTTTGACCACTTGCACCTGCAATCGCACGGCCGCGTAAAGTGCCATGAATATGGATGCTGCCATCGGCAATCACTTCCGCGCCTGCACTCACATGGCTGAGTATCAATAGATCGCCATCTTTCGCATAAACCTGCTGACCAGAACGAATAGGGGTTCTAATCACCTTGATTGGTGCCATTTTCGCTGGAGCTTGAGATGGCGACTTGCTTGCCGTCATCACTGCAAAACCGGCTTCTTTAGCGAGGTTTTGCATTCGCTTATCAGAACAGCCTGCCACACCAACCGGGATCATGCCCGCTTGAGATATACCATTTTTAAGTTGCACAAAATCGATATCGCCCGCGACTTTACTGATGTTGATAACAACAGGTGCGGCAGCGAAAAACGTAGGTGCTTGGTCTACTTTCTCTTGAAGAAAAGAGACTGCATTTTCGACTTGATCATCGGATAAGTGCAAAACAGATAGCGTAAAGCTGCTACCTTTTAGATCTGGGTTACTAGACATCGAAAAACTACAGGACCTCAATAGCGGATTAGTACAATTTCTTTATCAATAAAATAAAGGGCATTGCCTGAAACTAGGTTTATCATGTTATATTCCCAAACCAAGCACAGCAAGTAATCTTGTTGTCAAATGGACGTTTTGTTCCCAATATTTCCCTAACATAAACTATTGATCTCGCAAGTGAGAGTTTTGTAGTCATAATCAATTAAAAGGTTTGTCATGCTGTGTTCTATATATAAAAGCTCAAAGAAAGAAGGAACATACCTTTATATCCCTAAGAAGGATGATTTTTCACAAGTTCCTGACGCATTGATGCAAATGTTTGGTAAACCTAGTTTTGTAATGGTAATTAAAATGGATGGCCGTAAACTGGCTCAAGTAAACATCGAAAAAGTGAAAGAATCACTGAATACCGATGGTTTCTTTTTACAGGTTCCGCCACCACCAGTTAACGAACTTGAGCTTCATAAAGAGCGTAAAGCTCAACAGAAATCTCAAGACGAAGAGTGATAGCCACCTCAATTCAAGGAGGAGTGATCGTTGAGTAAATTTTCGAAAACCATATTGGCTGTGTCGGCATTACTATTGGGTAATAGCCTGACCATAAGTTCAGTACAAGCTGAAGAACTGAGCTTCGAGCAATATGTAGAAAAACTAAAACAACAAGGCCGTGAAGAAGGCATCTCTGAAGCGATCATTGATGAAGCCTTTGATGGTGTAACGTTTAAGCCAAGAGCGGTAAAAGCCGACAAAAACCAACCTGAGAAAAAACTGACTCTGGATGAATACATTCCACGAGCGGTTCCAGATTGGAAAGTGAAGCAAGCAAGGTCACTCTACAAGGAGCATTACACCGCGTTAAAGCGTATTGGTGATGAATATGGTGTTCAACCAAGATTCATTGTCGCGCTATGGGGCGTTGAGAGTAATTTTGGTAAGTTCACGGGCAATTACAGCGTTATCGACGCCCTAACGACCATGGCTTATGAAGGACGCCGAGAAGCTTTCTTCCGTAGCGAAGCGATGGCGGCATTGAAGATTCTTGATCAAGGCCATATTGCACCAAAAGAGATGAAAGGCTCTTGGGCTGGTGCGATGGGTCAACCTCAGTTTATGCCAAGCTCATTCTTAGCTTACGCCGCTGATGGCAGTGGTGATGGCAAGAAAGACATTTGGGGCACTGAAGAAGACGTATTTGCTTCGGCGGCCAATTATCTCAGCCAATCAGGGTGGGATGACAAATATACTTGGGGTCGTCAGGTTCATGTTCCGTCAACTGTGTCGATCGATTTACAAGGTCGAGACGAAGACAAAGCGAAATACTTAAAAGAGTGGTCTGAACTCGGTATTAAACGCTATGACGAGCGCCCACTGCCAACACTTGATGAAGACATTAAAGCTTGGTTAATCATGCCGGATGATGAAACCGGACGTTCGTACCTCATTTATAACAACTACAATGTGTTAATGAAGTGGAATCGTTCTTACTACTTTGCTTTGGCAGTAAGCCACCTAGCCGACAGAATTAAGTTTGATTAACAGACCTAAGTCGCTTTGAATAGCATTTGGCCTATCATAGGCAGAACGAACTAAAGGACTCTTCGGAGTCCTTTTTGATTTTATATTTCAGAGATTTAATAAGGTGATCTTGTGCTAACAGATAGAGCTGCACAGATGGTGATATTCCATGCGCTGATCAAGCACGAAGGCTTTACCAGTGCTGCAAAAAGCTTGAACGTTTCGGTGTCTCATATCAGTAAGCAAGTCGCTTTGCTTGAAGACTCAATCGGCATCAAGTTGGTACAACGAACCACACGAAGCCTCACGCTGACTGAAGCGGGAGACGTGTTCTATCAACATTGTGAGCAGCTGTTTAACACGGTGAAAGCAGCTCAGATGGATATGGATAGCCAGCGCGATGATATCTCTGGAATACTACGCGTCGGTTTGTCGCAGTCATTTGGCACACTCCATATCATTCCGGCGATTGATCAACTCAGACAGCTTTATCCTCAGTTGAGAATCGAGGCCCACTTGTTCGACTATAAGGTGGACATGATTGAAGAGCGCTTGGATCTCTGGATCACCAACAACGAAGATTTGCCTGAAGGTTACATTGCGCAGCGATTAGCCGACAGTCAGTTTGTGGTGGCTGCGTCACCGGATTATCTGATTAAGGCTGGGACGCCACATGTACCTTCCGATTTGATTGACCATAACTGTCTTATCTATCGCAGCCGTGAACGAGATTACACATCGTGGGCGTTTGACAACGGGCAAGAAAACCTCAGCGTCAAAGTCGCGGGCGATTACTCAGTCGATTTGGCTGAGGCAGTACGAGACGCGGCAGTATCAGGGTGGGGCGTTGCTTATTTGGCGACTTACTTAGTGAAAGAAGAGTTTAGAACGGGCAAGCTCATTCAAGTATTGCCAGAGTGGAGAGCCAGTCAGCTGATGCCATTCTATGCCGTTTACCCGAGCCGAAAGAATATGCCGAAGAAGCTTTCGGCAGTGATTGAGTTCATTAAAGATCATATCGGGTCGCCGACGTATTGGGACAAAAACCTCAAAACTTGCGTTGAACTGCATCGCTAACTGTTTCCTAATCTATAAATATAATTTTCATATGGAAAAAGTACGCTTTTTAATCAAAGTTAATTATTAAAATTCAATAACTTAATTATACTCATAGTTAAATCGTGATTACCCCAACATCACATTAACAACCTCAGCTTGCCGCAAACGATTTCCTCTATAGAATGCGTCGCCTTTCCTATCTACAACTTTTAGGTTGACGCACATGGCTTCGCTACTTGGAATTATCACTATTTTAGTTGCCGCTTGGTTACTATCTACGGACAGAAAAAATATTCCACTAAGAACAGTCTCTTTGGCTTTCTTATTACAAATCTCATTCGCGCTGTTGGTTCTGTATGTACCAATGGGTAAAGAAGCGTTGAATGCAGCCACAGGTGCGGTATCTAGCTTGATCAACTACGGTCAAGAGGGGATTAACTTCCTATTTGGTGGCCTAACGAATAACGGATTTGTTTTCGCGATTAACGTTCTAGGCATCATTATCTTTTTCTCTGCACTGATCTCTGGTTTGTACCACATCGGCTTTATGCCAAAGGTGATCAACCTTATTGGTGGTGCGCTACAGAAATTCTTGGGCACAGGTCGTGCGGAATCACTGTCTGCGACTGCCAATATCTTTGTCGGCATGATTGAAGCGCCATTGGTGGTTAAACCTTACTTAAAGCACATGACGGATTCACAACTGTTTGCGGTGATGGTGTGTGGTTTGGCTTCTGTCGCTGGTGGTACGTTAGTGGGTTATGCATCGCTTGGCGTTGACCTAAACTTCCTGATCGCTGCGGCATTCATGTCTGCACCAGCCGGTCTATTGATGGCTAAAATCTTAGTACCTGGCAGCCCAGATGACGCTCAAGAAAATATTGAGTCTGACGTTGAAATTCCACGAGCAACAAACGTCGTTGAGGCAATGGCAGATGGGGCTAAGTCTGGACTTCGTATTGCCGTTGCAGTGGGTGCAACACTTCTTGCCTTTATCAGTGTGATTGCAATGCTAAATGGCTTGTTAGGTATCGTTGGCGGCTGGTTTGGCGTAAACCTAAGCTTCGAACTTATCCTAGGTTATGTATTCGCACCCGTTGCATGGCTGATCGGTGTACCGTGGTCTGAGGCTGTGGTTGCAGGCTCATTGATCGGTAACAAGATTGTCGTGAACGAGTTCGTGGCTTTCATCCAGTTAATGGACGTAAAAGACGCACTGAGTGAGCACTCTCAAGCGATCGTAACTTTCGCTCTATGTGGCTTTGCTAACATCTCTACCATGGCGATTCTTATCGGTGGTTTGGGCAGCTTAGTTCCAGAGCGTCGTTCTTTCATCTCACAATATGGCTTCAAAGCAATTTGTGCAGGTGTGTTTGCTAACTTAATGAGTGCCGCTATTGCTGGTGTTGTACTTTCTTTATAGTTAACTGATCATGACTTTACTCTCCCTATAGTAAAGTGACTGATTAATCACAATAATATTCGGTTAGCGTGAAAAAGAGAGCCTATAGTGTAAGAACGTAGGCTTTCTTATTTCATTGAATAGTTTGTACCACAGGGTGTGGTGCAAACCTTTTAGGGGCACAAATGGATTTGTCGATTACTTCTTCTTTGGCGTTAATTGGACTCTTGTCTTTAGCTTGTCAGCTGCTCGGCTGGCGTTTACGTCTTCCCGCTATTCTTCCTCTCCTAATCGTTGGCCTGTTGTTAGGTCCTGGCCTGAATATTCTAAATCCCGATGCCATTTTCGGTGATGTGCTGTTTCCTATGATTTCATTAGGCGTTGCCATCATCCTGTTTGAAGGGGCATTAACCCTAAATTTCAAAGAAATCAGAGGCCATGGTCGGATGGTGACTCATCTCGTGAGTTTCGGCATGTTGATTACATGGGCGTGTATCGTGGTGGGTGCTTACTACTTTGTGGACTTTAGTTGGCCGTTAGCCGCACTGTTTGGTGCATTAGTCGTGGTAACTGGCCCAACGGTGATCGTACCCATGCTTCGCAGTATTCAGCCTAAATCCTCCTTAGGCAGTATCTTGCGATGGGAAGGGATAGTGATTGATCCGATTGGCGCTCTGTTTGCGGTTCTCGTTTACGAGTACATCGTTTCTTCTGCCGACCCTACCGGACACGTTCTGTCAGCTCTGGGCCTGACGTTAGTCATAGGTTTAGGCTTAGGGATCATCGGTGGCCATTTGATTGCCAAGATGCTGCAAGGGCATTGGGTACCGCACTATTTACGTAATGTGGCTGTGCTGACGCTAATGTTGGCGGCGTTCTCGTTTTCCAATGACCTGAGTGAAGAATCGGGTTTATTAACCGTGACCATCATGGGGATCTGGCTTGCCAACGTGAAGGGCTTGGATATCGAAGACATCATCGAATTCAAAGAAACCTTAACCGTGTTGCTTATTTCTGCGTTGTTTATTCTGTTAGCGAGCAGGCTCGATTCAGGAACCTTCCTCTCGATAGGTTGGGGTGGGGTTGGCCTGTTAGCGATAGTGATGCTGGTGGCGCGTCCTTTGAGCGTGTGGATCAGCGGGATCGGTACGGATCTTACTTCTGCGGATAAATGGTTTTTGAGCTGGATGGCGCCGCGCGGGATCGTGGCTGCCGCGGTTTCTTCTCTGTTTGCGATCAAACTTCAAGAGAAGCAATTGATTGACGGGGCAGATTTACTGGTGCCAATGGTGTTTTTGGTCATCATTGGTACGGTAGTGATTCAGAGCCTTACCGCGAGTTGGTGGGCGAGAAGGCTAGGTGTGACTCAAGAGAAGGCACAAGGCGTTATCTTTTTTGGTGCGACTCAGTTTTCACGCCAGTTTGCCAAAGTGCTAGCCACACACAACATCAACAGTGTGCTTGCCGATACCAACTGGGAGAGCATTCGTTTAGCGCGTATGGAAAACTTGAATGTTTATTTTGGTAACCCAGCTTCGAGCCACGCTGAAAATAATCTGGAATTGGATGGAATAGGGCGTGCGATGATCGTGTCGCCTTATCGTCAAACCAACCCGTTAGTTAGCATGCACTATCAAGACGAGTTTGGTGGAAATAAGGTGTTTGAGCTTGAATCCTCAGAGAATAAACATGAAAGGCACCAGGTGAGCCGCGATGGCAATAGAAGTCTGTTTTCGGAAGGGATTACCTATTCTAAGCTTAACTCACTGATGGCTCAGGGTAGCCAAATTAAAAGTACAGGTTTGACCGAGGCATTTGATTTAAACGAGTTTAACGCGCTGTACCCTAAAGCCATTCCTCTTGGGGTGATTACTGGCGGTGATTTCCGTTTAATTACACAAGGATCTGAGTTGGAAAAACTCATATCAACGGAGTGTGAGCTTATTAGTTTATTACCGCCTTCTGAACAGACGGAAAAAGTCGAGAATCCAGATAAGTAGCGAATAGCAGTGCATCAAAAACGAGTTGCCCTGTTTCAAAACGAATGTCTAAGTATCAAAAAAGCCGCAGCGTTCATCACGTTGCGGCTTTCTAATTTTATTTATATGCGCTGCGGATTACTTCGAGTGAAATTGCTCACAAGCGATCATGGTGTTCTCGATTAGGCTCGCAACTGTCATTGGACCAACACCACCCGGTACAGGCGTGATGAAGCTTGCGCTTTCTTTCGCTACGTCGTATTCAACGTCACCCACTAGTTTGCCAGATTCCAAACGGTTGATACCCACATC
This sequence comes from Vibrio sp. 10N.247.311.12, assembly GCF_041467515.1. Lineage (NCBI taxonomy): Bacteria > Pseudomonadati > Pseudomonadota > Gammaproteobacteria > Vibrionales > Vibrionaceae > Vibrio > Vibrio sp. 10N.247.311.12. The sequence continues at coordinate 14,440 of NZ_JBFSUV010000045.1, read as the reverse complement.
GACCACAACAGCGCCTTTCTTGATCCAAGCACCAGGAATGAAGTTTGGCTTACCTACGGCAACTACAACAACGTCTGCTTGACGCACGTGGCCTTCAAGGTCTTTGGTGAAGCGGTGACATGTTGTCGTTGTACAACCTGCTAGAAGAAGCTCTAGCGTCATTGGGCGACCTACGATGTTTGATGCGCCAACCACAACCGCGTGCTTACCACGTAAATCGATGTTGTAACGGTCAAGCAGCGTGATGATGCCTTTTGGCGTGCAAGAGCGAAGCTTAGGCATGCGCTGAGCCAAACGGCCGACATTGTATGGGTGGAAGCCATCAACGTCTTTTTCTGGCGTGATACGCTCAAGAACGTGAGTGCTATCAATGCCTGCTGGTAGAGGCAGTTGAACAAGAATACCGTCGATCTCTGGATCTTCGTTCAGTTGGTCTACCAGTGTTAACAATTCGTCTTCTGTCGCAGTGGCTGGCAAGTCGTAAGATTTAGACACGAAGCCAACTTCTTCACACGCTTTACGCTTACTTCCAACGTAAACCTGAGAAGCAGGGTCTTCACCCACTAAAACAACCGCTAGGCCCGGAGCGCGTAATCCAGCTTCAGTACGAGCTTTTACACGTGCAGCAACTTCGGAGCGAACCGTTTGAGAAATTAGCTTTCCATCAATATTTTGAGCAGTCATGAATTTCCTTAGTATTGATATTCAAGTTAGTGGCTGATGTTTTTGGCGCATTATTCCAGAAAATCTTTTTGATTACCATCAAGCAAACGTTTGCTTTGGTCTATTTTCCAACACTTATATGTTTGTTGGCCTTTTTTTACCCACTTAGATCAGAATGTTACATAAAGCCGTTGCTTTACTGATTCGAATTCGTATAATTCGTTCCTGTAGCGCGCCCTTAGCTCAGCTGGATAGAGCACCTCCCTTCTAAGGAGGTGGTCGAAGGTTCGAATCCTTCAGGGCGTGCCATTATTTAAAGAAACCCGATAACTCTCCGAGTTGTCGGGTTTTTTGCATTTTACACATCATAAAACACTTCTTTTCAAGCGCGACTCATTTTCTTCTGTTATTCGTTTCATTCGGCTTATGTAATAGAAAGTTAAAATTGTTCGTTTTTTGGGGTTTACATCATTTGGTAATAAAGCCACTATGAATTCACGAAGAATAGACAAGTAAAGCTATTAGCCAGTCGGTTTAGGAATCAAACCTTCTGATTGATGGCTGATTTAGAGGAAGCAATGGCAGGAAACAGTATCGGACAACATTTCCGCGTGACCACGTTCGGAGAAAGTCACGGTATCGCACTAGGATGTATCGTAGATGGGTGCCCACCAGGATTAGAAATTACCGAAGCAGACCTTCAAAGAGATTTGGATCGTCGTCGCCCTGGTACTTCTCGCTATACAACGGCTCGCCGTGAAGCGGATGAAGTGAAAATCTTATCAGGTGTATTTGAAGGCCAAACTACGGGCACTTCTATTGGTCTATTGATTGAAAATACAGACCAACGCTCTAAAGACTATTCCGAAATTAAAGACAAATTCCGTCCTGGCCATGCTGACTATACCTACCATCAAAAGTACGGTGTACGTGATTACCGTGGCGGCGGTCGCTCTTCAGCTCGTGAAACTGCTATGCGTGTAGCGGCAGGTGCGATTGCGAAGAAATACCTGAAACAAGAATTTGGTGTTGAGATCCAAGCTTACCTTTCTCAAATGGGTGATATCTCAATTGATAAAGTGGATTGGAACGAGATTGAAAACAACGCTTTCTTCTGCCCAGATGCCGACAAAGTACCGGAATTTGACCAACTGATTCGTGACTTGCTAAAAGAAGGCAACTCGATCGGTGCGAAGATTCAAGTGGTTGCAACTAAAGTGCCTGTAGGCCTTGGTGAGCCAATCTTTGATCGTCTAGATGCTGACATCGCGCACGCTCTAATGAGCATCAATGCGGTGAAAGGTGTTGAGATTGGTGATGGCTTTGATGTGGTTAATCAACGCGGTAGTGAACACCGTGATCCATTAACTCCGGAAGGTTTCAGCAGCAACCATGCTGGCGGTATCTTAGGTGGTATCTCTACTGGCCAAGATATTGTGGCAAGCATTGCGCTTAAACCAACATCAAGCATTACCGTTCCTGGTGACACGATCACTAAAGACGGTGAAGCAACGCAGCTAATCACTAAAGGTCGTCACGATCCATGTGTGGGTATCCGTGCGGTACCTATTGCTGAAGCGATGCTGGCTATCGTGTTGCTTGACCACTTGCTACGTCATCGTGGTCAAAACTTTGGTGTGACAACTGAAACACCACAAATCTAATTCTGCTTCTTTTTATTTAGAATAGAATTGGTAGAAACAAAAAAGGGTTGCTTCGTAATGAAGTAACCCTTTTTCACATTAGCAGGATTATTCGTCCGGTTAGCGACTATCGTCATTAAAGACAGCTAGCAGCTTAAGGCTCTTAATCCATTAATGCACTGAACTTTCAGGATCAAGCTGGAACGAAGGCAAACTCCATTTGAATCTTACAGCCGCCATGCGCAGCAAGTAACCAACTACAAGCGTCACAATTGTCGCCGTGACGTCGTTGATGCCAAGCTCAAGCAAACCTAGGTACAAACCTGAAGCGACAAGTGCGACAGAGGCATACAGCTCTTCATGTAACACCAATGGTGTTTGACGACAGATAAGGTCACGTAACAAACCACCAAAGACACCTGTCACTAATGCCGATACCATGCAAATCATCGGGTGCAGACCCATGGTCATCGCTACTTTGGTACCAATGATACTGAATACGATTAGGCCTAAGGCATCCAAGCGAATAAACAAACCTTTTAGCTTGATAACCCATTTCGCCAACCCGGTTGTAATAACACCTGCTATACAGGTGATGGCCAGATACTGAGGGTTTTCAACCCAACCTAAAGGGTAATGGCCAAGTAAGATATCGCGTACTGTACCGCCGCCAATTGCCGTTGCGCTCGCAACCAACATTACACCAAACCAATCCATTTTTTGTTTGCCTGCACTGAGAGCGCCGGTCATGGCTTCTGCCGTGATGCCAATGATATACAAAACACTTAGTAGCATTGCTGTAGCTCTATAATATAGGTCTATAAATTGGAGTCTTATAGGCCATAGGGATATAAAAATGAAGCGCGAGTGTAGTAGTAAAAATGCTGATTGACGAATGAATATTTGTACCTTGAATGGCCTTTTCAGATTAGCTAAACTAATCATTCACCTCAAAGTAGTGTAATCTGGGATCAGCAATCGATTGTCACGGTAAAGTATTGGGGGCAACCCAATGCCATTGCTCGTGATAGGGCTTTACCGAGCGCTGAAAAAAACGCAAAATGTCCCCGTTCTTTTCACTTAAATTTGATTTTATGACGCACCAATACCCAGACATCATCGATATTTTCAATCAAACCTTTTTCGATAGCTACAATACCAAGCTCGAACTGGGTGCAGACGAGCCTATTTACCTGCCAGCCGATGAACAGATTTCTCATCACCGTATCGTATTTGCTCGTGGCTTTTACGCCTCTGCACTCCATGAGATCGCACACTGGTGCGTTGCTGGGCCTGAGCGTCGTTTACTGGAAGATTTTGGCTATTGGTATGAACCTGACGGTCGAACGGAATCGGTTCAAGCTGAGTTTGAAAAAGTAGAAATTCGCCCACAAGCGTATGAATGGATCATTGCGATGAGCGCAGGCTTTCCTTTTAATGTCAGCTGTGACAATCTACACGGCGATTTTGAGCCAGATCGTTTGGCCTTTATGAATAAAGTACATAGCGAAGTTATGGGTATCTTTGAAGTAGGCTTTCCGCCTCGCGTGAAAATGCTCTCTGAAGCATTACGCAGCTTCTACGATGTAGAACCTTTATGTACTAGCCAATTTATTGTGAAATAAGAGAATATTATGATTATCGAATTTGAAGAAAAACTACTTGAAGTAATTGATGCTCGCATTGAAAACGCATCAGACGATGAACTGTTTGCTGGTGGTTACTTACGTGGTCATATTTCTCTTTCAGTGGCTTCATGTGAAGACGAAGGCATTGAAGATGTGGCTGAAGTAAAAGCTCGTATTGAACAGAGCCTAGACGACGCTCGCTCTGAACTAACACCAGCAGACCGCACCATCGTTAATGACCTTTGGGTTGAGCTACAAAACCAAGCTTAATCTCGATGTATTAATACTATCCGCTCAGTCCCTTCCTTTCCCATTTTGCTGAGCGAACTGGTTTATTTGAGACTCGTTCGAAATTTTTGAATGAGTCCGTTCATTTCTTGTGATGGTTACATTTTCTTACTACGTTATTCTAATCCCACTTAACGGAATTACAGAAAGGTCACATCATGAAAGTTATCGCATTTGGCGCAAGCACAAGTTCTACCTCAATCAACAAAACACTAGCAACTTACGCAGCAAACTTGATTGAAGGTGCTGAAGTTAAAGTCCTAGACATCAACGATTACAATGTTCCTATGTTCAGTGAAGACACTGAAAAAGAGATTGGCCAAGCGGAAGGCGCTCAAGCATTCTTGCGCGACCTAACTGAAGCTGATGCGTTTGTTATTTCGTTCGCAGAACACAATGGTCACTACCCAGCAGCGTATAAAAACCTATTTGACTGGGCGACACGTATTGAGCGTTCAGTGTTTGGCGAGAAGCCGGCGGTTTACCTAGCGACTTCACCGGGCCCTGGTGGCGCACAAACGGTACTTGGTGCAGCGACAGGTTCTGCACCTTACTTCGGTGGCAACGTGCAAGCGTCAGTTTCAGTACCAAGTTTCTACGATAACTTTGATTTTGAGTCGGGCTCTATCAGCAACGAAGAGATTGCTCTACAGATTAAAGACGCGGTTGCTAAGCTGTAAATACTGCTCCATTTAGAACATCAGTTTAGATCAACACGAATAACAAAAAGCCCGAGCGACTTAACTTAGTCACGTAGGGCTTTTTAGCTTTTAACTTATTAGTTTCAGATATTCAGAAATTTCAGATGTTCAAAATAGCTGAACTAGAAACTACGGCTTTGATTTAGAATGCTTGTCAGCAACCCATCCAGCCGTTAATGCCTTACCTTTACGCAGTCTGCGTACCCACATTCGACTTGGGTGAATCGCCTCAAGCACATCAACAGGCAAGGGCAGCGGATCGCCACAGATCTGTGATGCTAATACTTCAGCCAATAATGGTGCAGAGCTCAAACCACGTGAACCCAGTCCGATAAAGCAATAAAGGTTAGGGAAGCTTGTTACCGTTTCTACATCCTCAACCGAGTCACGCTGCGGGTTGAAGTTGTGGAGATCTTGGTACTGCTCCTTAATGGCTTCAAAGTCACCAACGTTTCCGACAAACGGAAGGTGGTCACGGCTTACGCTTCGGATACCTTGGCGCGCTAAGTTGTCACTGGTATCGACATCTTTTGTCCATGCTTGGTCTGGTAGTGACCCATGTAGGCGCTCGCCATTGTGCTGCTGAACCTCAATATCAAATTCTTGGTCGATATTGGTTTTGTCGTAGTTCGCACCAATACAGTGATGACCATTGTTGGGGTTCTGTGGCGTCAAATAGCCATCAAAGCACAACACGGTTTTTAGCTGGCTGAGATTTTCCGTGGTCGGAATATGGCTCACTTGGCCTTTAACCGGAGTCAGTGGTACTGGCTGAGTTTGTTCAAACTGAGTGAACTTGTGTCCGTTTGCGACAACTACTTGGTCGTGCTTGGTTTGAATCTCACCTTGAGGTGTATCCATCGTCAGTATCCATTGTTGTTCAGCTTCGAGCCACTCAAGTTGCGTTACTTGATGTTGATAGTGCGCGCTTACTTGGTTGTTCTCTTCTAACTTGCTAATCAAGCCTTGAGTCAGTTGCAGAGGGCTTAGCCAACCACCCAGCGGAAAGTAAACACTCTCTTTATCGACGGGTAAGCCAATCTTTTCGTTGGCTTGCTCTGGCGATAAACGCTGAATCAGGTCGGTGTGGAAGTTGCCTTCCAACATGCGGTTGAGCTTTTTAGTGGAGCCTTGATCCCACATCAAGATGTTCACGCCACACCAACTGTGATCAAATTGAATAGACTGAGCCGCTTGATTAATAAATTGACGAGCAAACAGTAATCCCGGGCCAAACACGCGAGACACGTTCGAGGTCGCTTCGCTTAATAGCGGGTAAATCGCACCTTGGTTGTTACCTGAGGCATTGCCCGCAGCTTGTGGATGTTCACAATAAAGGGTGATGTTTTTACCACGACGGCTTAGCGTTTTGGCTAATGCAGCACTGGCGACACCACCACCAATGATCGCAATGTCTTGGGATTCAGTGTGTTGAGCGAGGCCATACCAAGGTTTGATGTTGGTGTGAGCGTGCTTTTCGCCAAGTCGGCCGGCGATCATTTCTCGCTTAGTACCAAAGCCTTTGACCTTTTTCATTTCAAAGCCAGCTTCAATTAAGCCACGGCGAACAAAGCCAGCAGCGGTGAAGGTGGCGCAGCTACAATCTTGCTTAGCGAGCTTAGCCATGCCGTTGAATAGGTTTTGATTCCACATCTCTGGGTTCTTGCTCGGAGCAAAACCGTCTAAGAACCAAGCATCAACCAAACCTTCACGCGGGGTTGGTACGTTGGGCATGCAATCTTTAATATCGCCAAACCACAAATCAAGCGTGATTGCACCGTCGCCCAGCACAATGCGGTGACATTCAGGTAGAGCAATAGGGTAGTGTTCTTGGAGTTGCGTCGCATACTCGGCTAATTCTGGCCACGATTGGTGTGCTTTGATGAGATCCTCTTTATTTAAAGGATATTTTTCAAAACTGATGAAATGTAACTCTTTGGTCATCGCTTGTGGGTTATCTTTAAGAAAAGCATCGAACCATTGCCAAACTGCAAGAAAGTTCAAACCTGTGCCAAAGCCGGTTTCAGCAATCACAAAGCGGCGTTGTTCATGTTCAAGCCAACGCTCTGGAAGGTGGTTTTGCTTTAAAAAGACGTAGCGAGTTTCTTCTAAACCGTTAACATTGGAGAAGTAAACGTCGTCAAATTGGTCTGAAACTGGCGTGCCAGACTCATTCCATTCCAGTTCTGCATTAGTAATTGAAGTCATAAAATCTATCATTTTGTGATTTGAAGCGATATGTTGGTAGGGATTGTACGAATTTCTAGGAAAGCTGACCACTTTTGTTAGGCTTCTTAGTTATCATCTAGCTGAATTTAGAATTATAGGAATGTCACATGAAACGAGTCGTAATCACCGGTATGGGTATTGTTTCAAGTATCGGTAACAACGTCGAAGAAGTTTTAGCATCACTGAAAGAGGGTAAATCTGGTATTACCGCTTCAGAGCAGTTCAAGGAAAATGGCTTGCGCTCTCAAGTATGGGGTAACCTAAAAATGAACCCTGCTGACCATATCGATCGCAAAAAAATGCGCTTTATGGGTGATGCAGCGGCATTCGCTTATCTTTCAATGGAGCAAGCAATTGCTGATTCTGGCTTAACTGAAGATCAAGTATCTAATGACCGCACGGGTATCGTTGCGGGTTCAGGTGGTGCTTCATCTCTAAACCAAGTAAACGCGGTAGACATCATCCGTGAGAAAGGCGTGAAGCGCGTTGGTCCATACATGGTTCCACGTACAATGGCTTCTACGGTTTCTGCTTGTCTAGCAACTCCTTTCAAAATCCGTGGTGTGAACTACTCTATGAGCTCTGCATGTGCGACATCTGCACACTGTATTGGTCACGCAATGGAGCTTATCCAACTTGGTAAGCAAGACGTTGTATTCGCTGGTGGCGGTGAAGAACTGGATTGGTCTCTGACTATGATGTTCGACGCAATGGGCGCACTTTCTACTAAGTACAACGACACGCCAGAGCTGGCTTCTCGTACCTACGATGCAGACCGTGATGGTTTCGTTATCTCTGGTGGCGGCGGCATGTTAGTTATCGAAGAACTTGAGCACGCTGTTGCTCGTGGCGCAAAAATCTACGGTGAAATCGTAGGCTACGGCGCAACTTCAGATGGCTACGACATGGTTGCTCCTTCTGGTGAAGGTGCGGTTCGTTGTATGAAGATGGCGATGCAAAACGTTGATGGCGTTGATTACGTGAACACTCACGGTACTTCAACTCCAGTTGGCGACGTTAAAGAGCTAGGCGCTATCCAAGAAGTTTTCTCTCAAGGTAATGGCGGTGGCAACAGCCCAGCAATTTCTGCAACTAAAGCGATGACAGGTCACGCTCTAGGTGCTGCTGGCGTACACGAAGCTATTTACTCAACGCTAATGCTAGATAACGGCTTTATCGCTCCAAGCATTAACGTTTCGAACCTAGACGAAGCTGCTGCTGGCCTAGACATCGTAACTGAAGCTCGTGATCAAGAGCTAACTACAGTTATGTCTAACAGTTTTGGTTTCGGCGGTACGAACGCAACGCTAGTAATCAAAAAGTACCAAGCTTAACTTAAGCTTGAGTTACAGAGACAAGGTTAATCGTTAAAGGGTTGCGCTAGTGCCGATTCAACACGCACAGGTCACCCAGTAATAATGACCATCAGAACAAAGTTTTTAGACGCAGGTTGGTAAACGTGTTTTTTGAACATAGTTTTTAAATCTGGGTTTAGAGATTGAAAGGTTTCCAGAGCTTGACCAGTACTGACTTTGGTTAGTACTGGTTGAACAGACGCAAGACTCTGTCTCCTGGAGAGCGAGATAGGATCCTTTTGTTCTGGATGTTTGCCCGATTGTTTATTCAATCGGGCATTTTTCGTTTTAGCCGTTTGATCTTGGGTGTTCACTCTGGTTTCGGTTCTTGTCTGCCAAGGTTAGGTGATTCAGCCCTTTATTTATAATGTATTCCAATTGCTACTCGACACCGTGTGTGGAATTTTGCACAATCATTTCAATTCACATTTAGGTCGATAGACCCCAACAAAAGTACTCGCCAAATGAAAATCTTAATCGACGAAAATATGCCTTACGCTGAAGCGCTTTTTAGCCAGCTAGGGGAAGTGACAATGAAGTCTGGTCGCACACTTACTGCTGACGACCTAGTTGACGTAGACGCATTGATGATTCGCTCTGTTACCAAGGTAAACGAGTCATTGATCAGCAAAGCCAATAAGCTGAAGTTTGTTGGTACTGCGACGGCTGGCATGGATCACGTTGACCAAGAGTTGATGAAAGAGCGTGGCATTTTCTTTACTGCGGCACCTGGTTGTAACAAGGTGGGTGTTGCTGAGTACGCATTCAGTGCGATGATGGTGCTTGCGCAACAGCAAGGCTTTTCTGTTTTTGATAAAACGGTTGGTATTATCGGCTGTGGTCAAGTGGGCAGTTACTTAGCGAAGTGCCTTGAAGGTATTGGTATCAAAGTTCTGCTGAACGACCCTCTAAAACAGCAAGAGGGTGATACTCGCGAATTTACTGAGTTAGAGACTTTGCTTGAACAATCAGACGTTATTACATTACACACGCCAATCACTAAGACGGGTGAGTATCCAACGCATCACTTGATCAGTGAGCAAGTGCTGAACAACTTACGTGCTGATCAAATCCTGATTAATGCAGCTCGCGGTCCTGTGGTTGATAACCAAGCGCTAAAAGCTCGCCTGCAAAAAGCCGATGGTTTCACTGCAGTGCTTGATGTGTTTGAGTTTGAACCTGAAGTCGACTTTGAGCTTCTTCCGTTACTCGCTTTTGCAACGCCTCACGTAGCGGGCTACGGTTTAGAAGGTAAAGCGCGTGGTACCACGATGATCTTCAACAGTTATTGTGAATTTTTAGGTACTGAACAGCGTGCGTATGCAAGCGAATTATTGCCGACAGCGCCTGTACCTCAAATGAAATTAGATAGAGCTTGGGATGAAGCAACACTGCACAATTTGACTCAGTTGATCTATGATGTGCGCAAAGACGACGCCTTATTCCGTCGCAATATCGTTACGCCGGGTTCTTTTGACAAGATGCGTAAAGAATATTGGGACCGCAGAGAGTACAGTGCAGTCGAGTTAACGGGCGACGAATCTTGTAATTTAACGCCGTTATCTAAACTCGGTTTTATGGTAAAGCCAACTTTATAAAAGAGAGAAACAATGAGCCAAGAATTTAATATTGCTATTTTAGGTGCGACTGGTGCGGTTGGTGAAACCATTCTTGAAGTACTTAAAGAGCGTAAATTCCCTGTCGGTGAAATGCACTTACTAGCAAGTGAACGTAGTGAAGGCAAAACTTCCCGTTTTAACGGCAAAACAATACAAGTACAAAACGTAGAAGACTTCGATTGGTCTCAAGTACATATTGCGTTTTTCTCTGCAGGTAGCGAGCTTTCAGAGCGTTGGGCTCCAATTGCGGCTGATGAAGGTGTGGTTGTCATCGATAACACATCACGCTTCCGTTACGAATACGATGTTCCTCTGGTTGTGCCTGAAGTGAACCCTGAAGCGATTGCTGAGTTCCGTAACCGTAACATCATCGCGAACCCTAACTGCTCGACTATCCAAATGGTAGTAGCGCTAAAACCAATTCACGATGAAGTGGGCCTTGAGCGTATTAACGTTTCAACTTACCAATCTGTGTCTGGTGCAGGTAAGCCAGGTATCGATGAGCTAGCGGGTCAAACGGCTAAGCTTCTTAACGGTATGCCAGCTGAAAACTCAGCGTTCTCACAACAAATCGCTTTCAACTGTATTCCTCAAATCGATGAATTTACAGAGAACGGCTACACGCGTGAAGAGATGAAGATGGTTTGGGAAACTCAAAAAATCTTTGCTGACTCTTCAATCACAGTGAACCCGACTTGTGTCCGCGTACCAGTATTTTACGGTCACGCAGAATCTCTACACATTGAAACTCGCGCACCAATCGGTGCAGAGCAAGTGGTTCAGCTTCTAGAGAACACAGAAGGTGTTGAAGTATTCCAAGCGCTAGACTTCCCAACTCAAGTTCGTGATGCAGGTGGTAAAGACCACGTAATGGTTGGTCGTATTCGTAACGACATCAGCCATCACAGTGGCGTAAACATGTGGGTTGTCGCTGATAACGTTCGTAAAGGCGCAGCAACAAACGCAGTTCAAATCGCTGAAGTTCTGATTCGCGATTACTTCTAAGCTTTATTGCTTTGATAAAAAAGCCTCACTCTTTAGTGGGGCTTTTTTAATCGATTAAAAATATTGTTAGTCAAATTGTGTGAAATTGCTGCGAATATTGTTGCTGCAACACATTTTTTGTTTTCATCTCTATAGTTTTACGTCATTTATCCGATATATTTAATAGATCATCACTTTTCCGAATTTAAGCACCTAGCTGAGCCTTTTATGTTTCAAATTTTCAAGCCGTGGTTAATGCCTTTTGCCTTTATCATTGCGACTCAGATTTCCGTTGTTCGTGCAGATTCCATTCGAGTTGTAGGGCCTAATGGCCAGATACAATCAGCGCCTACGTTTTCAGAACCACTTCAAAGAGCGCAATCAAATAGCGCTGAGCCTTCACGTTTCTATGGTCCAACTCGCGGCTCAGAAACATTGTGGTCTATTGCCTCAAAGTTACGCCCTGATAACTCCGTTTCAGTCCAACAAACTCTGTTGGCTATTTATCGCTTAAACCCACAAGCGTTTGAAAACCAGAATATCCATAGCCTGCTGCCTGCGAGCAATCTACGCGTGCCTTCTTTAGAGCAAGCACGTGCAAGCTCGACGCAGCAAGCTATCAACATCATGAACTCACATCTTGCTAAGCTTGATGCTCCTGCAAGTAAGCCTGTCGCTTCAAAACCCAAAGCGCCGAGTTCTGATGCAAAAAATGTTACTCCTGCTAAGCAAGTAAGCACTACTGAAACTGCTAAAAAGCCATTGTCTCCAACTCAATCATCTCTAGCTCAATCTGCACCAACCCAAGAGATGAACAAGTTAGAGAAGCAGCTAGAGCTTTCAGAAACTGAACTGCTGTCACTTGAAGAGAAAAATCACCAACTTCGTTTGATGTTATCGAATGTTCAATCGGAAGTGGATGAGCTAAAAACAGAGCTCAGTGATGAAGACCGCATTCGTAGCGAAGTGGAAAAGCTGCTTGATGAAGAGCGCAGAAAGAACGCCGAAATTGAAAAGATGGCACCAAGTGTCATGGACGAACTGTTATCGAATGGTTGGTTAGTGGCGGCTCTTGCGATTATTCCAGGTCTGCTCATTGGTTTGATCGTTGTGATGCTGTTAGGCCGTCGTTCTAAAAATGATGAGCAACAGCAGACGACTCAAGAACAACCGCTCCAGCCAGAACCAAGTACCGTTGCACCTATTACATTGGGCGACGAGATGGACGACCTTAACGAGCTGTCTTTAGATGATGACTTGTTTGGTACGGAAGATGACGCCAACAAGCTGTTTGACGATCAAGCGCTAGCCGAAGAGGATGATGTCTTTGCTGGTTTAGATGAATCTGATCTCGATTTCAATCTAGATGGTGAAGACGATGACCCATTTGCTAGCATTGGCGAAAACGGTGATTTAGACACCAACTTCGACGATCTAGATTTAGACAGCAGCAACGGCATTAGTGTTAATGGCGAAGAGAAAGCGCTTGGCCTTGAAGAGATGGAACGTGCGCTAGACAAAACAGCGGAAAGCGCCGTCGATACTGATGATGTCGACTTTGATCTTTCTGATGATAACGCAATGTCTGCTGATGACATTGAAGCTTTACTATCTCAAGAGTCTGAAACTGAAGATCTCGGTTCCAACGAGCTAGACCAATCTTTATTAGATGATCTGTTTGCTCTTGATGACGAAGATGATGATAGCTTCGATATTGATGCTCTGATTTCGGAAGAGCAAAGTGATTCGCCTTCTAGCACTGAAACACCAGCAAGCGATGATTTTGACATCGATGCGCTTATCTCTGAGCAACAAAGTGAGACTAAGCCTGTTGATTTAAGCAATGACGATTTTGATATTGATGCTCTAATCTCTGAACAACAGTCCCCTGAGCCAGCTTCACCGACAGCGAATGATGATATTGATGACATCTTTGCCCAAGTTGCTGCTCAGAACGATCAAGCGAATGACCCTTTCAACCTCGATAGCGACGATGAGATTGCCACTAACCTAAACAGTGGTTTGGCGTCTGATGATGATATCGAAAACATTCTGTCTCAGTTCGATAAGCCCATCGTAAATGAAGAACCTCAAGACAGCGTTGATCTGCTTGATGAGCAACTGGCAGGCGATGACGTAGACCTAAGTAACTCGACAGACCTTCTTGATGAGATGCTAGGGGACGATTCGGATGATGAGTCTGAAAGCGAACCTCTTGGCTTTGATTCTCTGTCTGAGCTTGAAGAGCTTTCTGGTTTATCGACCGATGATGACCTCAACATCGCAGAAGACAGCACGGAAACCTTGGATGAATTAATAGGTGACTCTGACGAGGATGATTTCGAACTCGACGCCGAAAGTACCGACTTATTGGATGATTTCCTTGATAGTGAATTGTCAGATGATGAGCTTTTAGCGGATGCATCAAAATCAGAATCTCTAGACCCATTTGATGACTTACTGACAAGTGGCATTGAAGACGAGCTTGAATCTGAAGATAAGACGTTTGATAAAGAGTTAGACGCAGCCTTTGGTTTGGACAACGCCAATGAGGAGCCTGAAAAGGACTCAGACGTTGAGCTTACTCCGTTAACCTCTGAAGGTGAGCCTGAGCAAGATCCGGACATTAGTGAAACACCACAACCTGAAGTCGTTACTGATGAATCGTTAGATTCTGAAATGACTCAAGAAAGTTCTGACATTAAGCCAGAAAATGATGAAGCCTTTAATCGTGATGGTTTTATCGATGATTTGTTCGGTGTCGCACCGGCAACGGATGCTTTGCTTGATGACTCGCTAGAAACAACAGACGAAGCGTTGATTGATGAGTTAATGACTTCTGATGACAATGATTTGTTGCCAGCAATAGAAGAGCCTGTTGAACCATCAATTGACAATACGGTTGAACCAGAGCAAGCGTCTCTTTTAGACAGCGACGAAGTATCAGCGCAAGAAACCGCATCATCGGTTGAAGATGATGAACTGGATATCGACTCGCTGTTATCTGAGAATTCTGATTTTGACAAACCAGATTTTGAAGAGCGAGTTAAAGAAGAAACCGCACAACAAGAACCAGAGCCGAAAGAAGCCGACGTACAAGAGCAAGCTTCGCCATCGTCTTTGAACGATATCTCTGAAGATGAAGAAGAAACGGTTGAAGACTGGTTAGCTGAAGCCATCGACGATGTAGAGTCGCCAGCGAACATTGACTCTGATTTTGACTTTGAACCGAAAATCCAAGGTAGCGATCAGCTTGAAGATGTCGTTGAATCCTTGCCAGAGCCAGAGCCAGAGCCAGAGCCAGAGCCAGAGCCAGAGCCAGAGCCAGAG
>NZ_JBFSUV010000044.1:0-45740 GCF_041467515.1 Vibrio sp. 10N.247.311.12 | reverse complement strand
TCTCGCTGAAGCCTTGTGGCGTCTGCCGTGTCAGTGAGGCGGCATTATAGAGATGTTCATCACATTGGCAAGTGTTTATTAAAGAAAGATGCAAAAATAACGATTACATGGCGAATAAACACTCAAAGTCTTATTTGTGCAAGTTTAACTACAGAGTACTTACAAAATAACCACAGACTTATCCACAATTGCTCTGATTTTCATCCTAGAAAACAAAAAAGCTGCCTCATGGCAGCTTTTTAAATGGCAACGAGTCTAAATCCCAGAACCATATTGCTCTCCATCATCTTCATGGAGACCACATTCGCGTTTCAACCCATTAAAACGAGTTTCCTCTTCAGTCATACCCGGTTCCCACTTCTTAGTTGTATGTGTATCTCCAACAGAAAGGTAACCCTGCTCTCGAAGCGGGTGATAACCGAGACCATGCTCTTCTAGGTAATAGTGAACATCTTTATTCGTCCAATCGATTACCGGCAAAAATTTAAACACACCATTTTGGATAGATAAGATTGGCAAATTTGCACGCGATTGAGATTGCTCTCTTCTTAAACCGGAAAACCATGTCCCAGCCTCGAGCTCATCCAACGCTCTTCTCATCGGTTCAACTTTATTAAGCTTGTTGTACTTCTCTATCCCTTCTATACCTTGATCCCAAAGTTTTCCATATTGCGCTTCTTGCCAATTAGGGCTCTGTTGGGCGCGAAAGACTTGAAGGTTTAGAGTCAACTTCTGACTTAACTCATCAATAAAGCGATAGGTCTCCGGAAATAGATACCCTGTGTCAGTCAAAATAACCGGAATATCTGGTTTTGCTTGGGTCACTAGGTGCAACATCAATGCTGCTTGGATTCCGAAACTAGAAGACACAACATGTGTCCCTTCTAAATTATCTAAAGCCCACTTAACTCTTTCTAATGCGGTTAGCTGCTCTAACTCTGCGTTGATTTGTCCAAGACGAAGTATTTGCTCCGTCTTAGTCAATGCGAGTAGCTCTGCTAACTTCAGTTTTGAAGCGACAGAATTATGCATGCAGATCCCTCTTTGAAATTATCACCTCTTCGATGATGCCAGCTCGGATTGTAAAATCACCGAACCCTTCATTGTCGTTACGTTCCGTAGCCCAACGTCCCACCAGCGAATCAATCTCTTCTAAGATCTGAGCTGAAGTGATGTTCTCTTTATACATCTTAGGGATACGAGTTCCGGCTTTGTTGCCACCTAAGTGCATGTTGTAACGCCCCGGAGCCTTGCCGACTAAACCAAGCTCAGCCAACATTGCACGACCACAACCGTTTGGACAACCTGTGATTCGAAGGATGATGTTATCTTCTTCTGGTAATCCATGTTTTTTCAGAATGTCTTCAACATCCGTTACAAACTCAGGAAGAAAGCGCTCAGCTTCTGCCATTGCTAAAGGACATGTTGGGAAAGCCACACACGCCATTGAGTTTTTACGTTGCTCTGAAACAGCATCATCCATCAAGCCATATTGACGCGCCAGTTTTTCAATCTTGGCCTTTTGACTCGTCGACACACCCGCAACAATTAGGTTTTGGTTTGCAGTCATGCGGAAGTCACCTTTGTGGATCTTCGCTATTTCAGCAACACCTGTTTTCAGAGCTTTACCCGGAAAATCAAGTAAACGACCATTCTCGATGAATAACGCCAAGTGGTGCTTACCATCAATGCCTTCCGCCCAACCAATGCGATCACCACGGCCAGTAAACTCATAAGGACGGCTTTCAGAAAATTCTACGCCTGCACGCTTTTCTACTTCTGCTTTGAATACATCAATACCAACACGGTCTAGTGTGTATTTGGTTTTTGCATTCTTACGGTTTGAACGGTTACCCCAGTCACGCTGAGTCGTTACCACCGCCGCTGCTACATCTAACGTTTTATCTAATGGCACAAAACCAAAGTCGTCAGCTTTACGTGCATAAGTAGAGGTATCACCATGTGTCATAGCAAGACCGCCACCGACTAACACATTAAAGCCCACCAGCTTTCCGTCTTTAGCAATCGCGATGAAGTTAAGATCATTCGCATGCACGTCCACGTCATTTTGTGGAGGAATGACAACTGTCGTCTTGAACTTACGCGGTAAGTAGTTACTACCTAGAATAGGTTCTTCATCTGTTGTTTCTAGCTTTTCACCATCTAACCAAATCTCTGCGTAAGCACGAGTCTTAGGTAATAGATGTTCACTGATTTTTTTTGCCCACTCATAAGCTTCTTGGTGGAGCTCAGATTCAACCGGGTTTGTCGTACACAAAACATTTCGGTTTACGTCACCCGCTGTCGCAATCGAATCAATACCGATATTGTTTAGGGTTTGGTGCATTAACTTAATGTTCGGCTTCAACACACCATGAAACTGGAAAGTTTGACGGGTTGTAAGACGGATAGAACCGTAAGAGGTACTTTCATCTGCAAACTTATCAATCGCCAACCACTGTTTAGGAGTAATAATGCCACCTGGCATACGAGCACGTAGCATTACATTATGCAAAGGTTCTAGTTTTTGCTTTGCACGCTCGTTACGAATATCACGATCATCTTGCTGATACATACCGTGGAAGCGGATCAACTGAAAGTTATCAGCAGTAAAGCCACCCGTAATTCTATCTTGAAGATCTTGTTCAATCGTACCGCGAAGATTTTTACTTTCACGCTTAAGACGTTCATTGTCAGCCAAAGGTCCAAGTACTTGACCTAGCACTTCTTGCTCTATTACTTGCTTGCTCATTAGTACACATCCCTTTGGTAACGTTTCGCTTTACGTAAATCATTAATATATTGTTCAGCTTGCTCGCGGCTCTGGTTGCCATGCTTTTCCGCTATCGAAACTAACGCTTCA
Organism: Vibrio sp. 10N.247.311.12; assembly: GCF_041467515.1. Classification (NCBI taxonomy): domain Bacteria; kingdom Pseudomonadati; phylum Pseudomonadota; class Gammaproteobacteria; order Vibrionales; family Vibrionaceae; genus Vibrio; species Vibrio sp. 10N.247.311.12. The sequence continues at coordinate 42,877 of NZ_JBFSUV010000044.1, read as the reverse complement.
TGAACATCTTTAGCCATTCGAGTCGCATCGCCACAGACATAGAGGTACGCGCCCTCTTGCAGCCATTGCCACACCTGCTCTGCTTGTTCGATTAAACGGTCCTGAACATAAACCTTTTCTTTTTGGTCACGGCTAAAGGCAACATCGAGCTTAGTTAGCGCGCCAGACTTGAGGTACTTTTGCCATTCAACTTGGTATAAGAAATCTTGAGTAAAGGTACGGTCACCAAAGAACAACCAGCTTTTTCCTTCAGCATCATTGTTTTCACGCTCTTGAACAAAACTGCGGAACGGTGCGATACCGGTACCCGGGCCGACCATGATGATTGGTGTATTGTCGTCTTGTGGTAATTTGAAGTTATTGTTGTTCTCAACAAACACCTTCACTTCACCACCCTCTTCAAGACGTTGAGCTAAGAAGCTAGAAGCTCCGCCTAAACGAGACTCTTCGCCTTTTTGGTATTCAACCAAACCAACCGTCAAGTGAACTTCTTCATCTACTTCTGCTTGGCTTGATGCAATAGAATAGAGACGCGGTGTCAGCTTACGTAACAGGCCAATTAACTCATCAGCCGATAGCTTAGTTTTCTTCTCAGCTAAAACATCGACAACTTGAGTATTACCCGCGTATTCACGAAGCTTGTCTTTATCTTCCACCAGCTTGATTAACTTCTTGCTGCCCGATAACTCAGCAAACTTAGTCACAAGTTGAGGGTTTGAAGTGGTAATCTCAAATTTACTCACTAGCGCACTATGGATAGATAGATTCTCACCATCGACATCGACACTTTCGATACCCGATAACCCAACCTTAGAAAGAATCTGATTTGCGAGTTCTGAACTGTTTTCATACCATACGCCTAGCGCATCGCCGGGTTGGTAGGTAATGCCCGACTCATCAAGATCAATCTCGATATGACGAACATCTTTACCCGAGTCACGACCCGTGATCTTTTGACTGGTTAATAGTGTCGCTGTATATGGATTTTGTTTGGTGTATTGCGAATGACCGGCAGCTGCTTGGCCTACTGGTAACTGAACGATATCAGCCTCGGCACCTGTCGATAGCGTCTCTTTTACTTGCTCTAATGCTTTAGCGCGCCATTCCGTTGCTGATTCTTCGTAATCAACATCACAATCAAGGCGATCGACAAACGATTTCGCACCAAGCTTAGCGAGGAAGTTATCGAAGTCTTTAGCCGTTTGGCAGAAGAACTCATAGCTTGAGTCACCTAAACCAATCACACCGTATTGTAGGTTTGATAATTTTGGCGCTTTCTTCGATTGAAGGAATTCATGCAACTCAATCGCGTTATCAGGGGCTTCGCCCTCACCATTGGTTGAAGCGACGAAAATGACGTGTGTCTCTTTGGCTAAGTTCTTACCTTTATAATCACTCGCATCGAAAAGCTCGACGGCGATACCTAAGGCTTTTGCTTCTGCCTCGAGCGATTCAGCGACGCCTTTAGCATTACCGGTTTGAGAAGCGAAGATAATGCTGAGCTTACCCGCTGGCTTAGCCGCTACTGCAGCGGCCGCTTGAGCGATTGGCGCAGCAGCACCGACAGGCTGAGCTTGGCTCACTCCCCAAAGGTAACCACTGACCCATGCCAGTTGCTGTGAAGACAGTTCAGAAACAGTTTGCTGAAGATGACCCAATTGTTGGTCATTAAGTGGTGCTGCTAGCCCAGGTAACTCATTAGCCCCAGACTGTGCATTATTATTTTGTGAAGACTCTTTCTTATTTAAAGACATGGTCACGACATCCCTAATCATTGCGTGACGATAGATTAACCACTCCTTTTAATAACAAGAAAGAATAGAAAAGTATGTTTTATAACTTTTTGGAAGTAAAAACCGATTGAAACGTAAATTGTCTTACTGGTTTTCAATGCGTACTTGCTGAAAGCCAACCGCCATTGCCGACTTAGATGCCAAGTCTAAATCCGCGTAATGACATTCTTCACCATGAACATCAGTAAGCAGAACGAAGCCACCACCCATATGACGAAACTCCACAACCCAAGACCCTTCTTGAATTGAGGGCTCTATGATGGCTTCAACTAACAGGTTTTCTCTATATAAATTTCTCAATTCATTGAGTGTCATATTCCATCCCTTGCTTTGACCTCACTACATAGACCTTATAAGAATAGACGCAAATTGGCTCTCTGTATTAAGGATGGTCGAAAGTGATGAATGTGCTAACTAATTCCAGAAAGATATATACTCAAGTAACCAATAGATATAAAAAAACGCCACTTAATAAAGTGGCGTTCTTAAAATTCGTTCTAAATTTGCTTTATATGGCCTAGAAGCGCACTTCAGCACCAGCAAACCAACCATCGACCATGACAAAGCTCTTGCCTAGTTCTGAGCTAAAGAACTCATCCGAATCTAAATCGATAACACGGTAACCACCACGCAGGGCAATTTCAGATTCTAATACTGGAATTCGGTACTGAACACCCGCCATCAAGTCAGTGCTCTTAATACCACTGCTATCACCAAACTCCATCGTACCAATGATATCGAAGTTGGTGTCAGGAACGTTGATCTCTGCGTTGCCGTAGAAGCTCCAAGTGAATTCATCAAAGCTTGTTTGAGCGCCACCCGTTTTCGGTTCGATGTAATTCGAGTTTGAATACTGAGTAAACGTCACACCCGCATCGAAGTTCATCAGCTTGTGATCTAACAACGTGTAATAGAAGGTGTAATCGTACTTATCGAAAGCCAATGAATCTGCATCAACAGAAGTATAGCGAAAGCTAGCGTTTGGTAGCATCGGGGCATTATGCTCAAATGCGAAATACAACGAAGGTGAGTTAGAGTCATCATCTTGTCTAACTTCGTTTAGCTTTGTACTTCCCCACCACATATCGGCACCGACTTTAGCCGTGTAAGAAAACTCTTCTTCAGCAGACACTGCTGAACTTAAAGATAGCATTCCCACTAAAGCAATTAATGGCATTTTATTCATTTGAGATAGCTCCAATTCCATATCGTTGTGCTAATTGTATGCACATTCATAGATTATTGGGGAAAATTCTATCACACATCTTAAATTCTCAAACGATAAACCGCTGACGTTCAAAGATTTGACGACACCATGATCTTAGTAACGTCTTTGGTTAGAACTGTGTACAAAGTTTTTGAAAAACCACACACCGATTGCAATCACGATCAACCAAGGCAGTAACTTAAACACGACCCCCATCATACCTAAGACCAACATGACTAATAACGCTACTCCGGTTGCAGCCAATACCGTCATAAACGTGATACCAGTGACAAGTAGAGTTGCGACGAAAATAAGAACAAAGATTAATTCAAACATAATGGTCTCCCTAATGAGTTAATGACCTATCTTTCCTACTTTCTAACATTGCAGCTTCCATACCAAGTGTGCCAAACCAATAAAACCCTTATTTATCAGATAAATAAAAAGCCACACATCTTCATGCGTGGCTTTTCAGAAACTTACAGTGGTAAATTTAGCCTCTAATGGCGAATTTAACCTTAAGTTTTTAACTTAGAGGGAGCTTAAACATTTAGCTCTTTAGGGATCTTAGCCAATGCTGTTTGCATCACTTCAATACCTGCACCTTTCTTATGTGCGTTTTCACTGATGTAGCGACGCCATTGTCTTGCACCAGGCATGCTTTGAAACAAACCAAGCATGTGACGAGAGATGTGACCTAAACTTGCGCCATTTGAAAGTTCACGCTCGATGTACGGGTACATCTCTTCGACAACCTGTGAGCGCTTCTTAATTGGTGTGTCTAAACCAAAGATCTGTTGATCAACTTCAGCCAAAATAAATGGGCTATGGTAAGCCTCACGACCAATCATCACACCATCAAGGTGTTGCAAGTGCTCCTTAGTTTGCTCAAGAGTCGTAATGCCACCATTCACGGCAATCACCAGATCAGAGAAATCTTTCTTGATTTGGTATGCACGATCGTAATCTAGCGGTGGGATCTCACGGTTCTCTTTCGGGCTAAGGCCACTCAACCACGCTTTACGCGCGTGAATAGTAAATTGCTCACAGCCACCTTTTTCAGAAACCGTCGAAACAAACTTAGTTAGAAACTCATAAGAGTCTTGGTCATCGATACCGATACGCGTTTTCACGGTAATTGGAATATCAGTGACTTCTTTCATCGCCGACACACAATCTGCCACCAACTCGGGCTCAGCCATCAAGCATGCACCAAATCGACCATTCTGAACTCGGTCTGAAGGGCAACCTACGTTAAGATTCACTTCATCATAACCGCGTTCACCAGCAAGCTTGGCACAAGCAGCAAGATCAACCGGGTTTGAACCACCGAGTTGAAGTGCAAGAGGATGTTCTTGCTCGTTATATTCTAGGAAGTCGCCCTTACCATGTAAGATCGCGCCCGTTGTTACCATTTCCGTGTACAGAAGAGTCTGCTGAGAAAGCAAACGGTGAAAGTAACGACAGTGGCGGTCAGTCCAATCGAGCATGGGTGCAACAGAAAGTCGGTTACTAGCGTATTTACTGGTTTTATTAGTGTTTGTCATGATTCAGTCTCAATTAATACTGTACAAACATACAGTGAATTACCTAGAATTAAACGGAATTACTTCCTGTAGTACCCCTCAAGTACCCCTTTAGGAGTTGGACAATGGCAAGTTATACCATCGAGACCAGAAAGCTAAAAAGCGGTGAACCAAGGTTCAAGGTAACAATCATCGTTAAAAAGAATTCGCGCATTATACACAGGGAAAGCAAAACTCTAAAAAAGAAAGCACTCGCTAAAGCTTTCGGTAAAAAAAGGGTAGCTGAACTAGAGGCTCAAGGGGTACTCAATCAGCCAAAAACAGTCCCCCTTTCGGTACTCCTCGATTTGTTCATGGCCGAGCGTGACCTTTGGGACAATACAGGCCGCACCAAACGCTATGTGATTAAGATGCTTAGAGATTGCGATATCGCCCAAGTTGAAAGTAATCAGCTACGAACTAGCGACTTAATCGAGCACTGTAAAAACAGAAGAGGCGCAGGAGCCAAACCCGCAACGATTTATCATGATATTGCTTACCTACGTTCTGTAATGAAAAAGTCTAAGCCTGTCTTCAACATCGACACCAATCACCAGATTTTTGATGAAGCCGTCCCTGTTCTTATTGATATGGGGTTAGTCGGTAAAAGTCAGAAACGAACACGCCGCCCGACTTCTGAAGAACTCAAACGCTTAAAGCTTGGATTAGAACAACGTGAATCTTTCCGGCCAAATGGCACAACTCGAATCCCATTCACCGATATTCTTGAGTTCAGCATTCTTACTTGTATGCGAATTGGTGAAGTCTGCAAGCTTCGCTGGGAAGATCTCAACCAAGAACATAAAACGATACTCGTTAGAGATAGAAAAGACCCAAGGAAGAAAGAAGGTAATCATATGATTGTACCGTTGCTTGGTGAGTCATTTGAGATCGCACTGAAACAACCAGACAAAGGCGAACTTATTTTCCCGTACAACTCACGAAGTGTTAGTGCAGGCTTTCAGCGAGTAAGAAATGAATTGGGTATTGAAGACTTGAGATACCACGATTTAAGAAGAGAGGGAGCTAGTAGGTTGTTTGAAAAAGGCTACTCTATTGAAGAAGTAGCGCAGGTTACAGGACATAGGAATTTAAATATCTTATGGCAGGTTTACACTCAGCTGTTTCCGCATAAATTACATACAAAACATCTAAAGTAAGGTTGATTTCACTTTGTTATCTTACGGTAAAATAACGTACAAATTAGTTGACTTTTTATCCTATGCAGACGAGAATCCATTTTGTACGGAGAGTGACCGTACAAAATTTTATTCATAAAATAGTTAACCAAATAGATAATATTCCATTTAGGTATATACATATAGTTGGAGTTTCCGCTGCGCGTTAAGGCGCAAGGAGTAAAAGATGAGTGCATTAAAAAAAGAGAGAGTTGAATTTCGCCTATCTGAAAGTGAAAAAAGCGCTTTAGAAGAAGCAGCGCTACTTTCAAATACTACAGTTAGTAAATTTGTATCAGAAACAACAGTAGCTAGAGCTCAAGAAGTTATTAGCGAGAGAAAAAGGTTACAAATACAAGCAAAGCAATGGGATTCTGTCATGGAAGCGTTAGAAAATCCTGCAGACCCTACAGAGCTGATGCAAGAAATTATCGGAATGTCATTGGAGGAAACTTGGACGGTAAAGATCAAAAATTAGAAGTCGAACGCTTTGATCCTGAAGCAACGTATGATTTTACGCAATTTGATTGTGGTGTGTGTTCGTTAAATGAATATTTAACGAAGAACTTAGCTAAAGAACACGAACGAAGGGTTTCAATCCCGCACCTATGTGTCACACAAGGTGAAGAAGGACAACCGAAAAGAGTTGTCGGTTATTTCACTTTAGCTAGCAGTTCGTTTGAAAAGAAACACATATCAAACAAAGAAAGACGTAAATTCCCCTATAGTTCAGTTCCTTGCATACTGCTAAGTAAAATAGCAGTATGTAAGTCTGTTCAAGGGCAGGGTCTAGGCAAGTGGCTTCTTGGTCGAGCAATCCGTCAAGCATTCCTTTCCTCAAGAGATGTAGGTGTATACGCATTATTTCTTCATGCCAGAGAAGGGCGAGAAGAGTTCTATATAAAAGCGGGGATGATCCGCTCAAAAGAACAACCTAATATGTTTATCTACTCTTTGAAGCAATATGAGAACAGTTTGAAGAAAAAACTGCTAAATTCATAAGCTTAATTAACTTCTCAGATAAGCGACCTATAATAAGGTCGCTTTTTCATGCTTGTAATCATGTTGAAGTTCAAACTTTATTTTGTTCTTTCAAGCCGAATTAATCTCTCATCCATCTTTTCCATCATCAGGCGCAGCCACTTCACATCTGTTTTGAGTGTGATACCTACACCTACACCTACACCGCTAGATAAGGCACTGACCACAGCGATTATTAGTGTTTGATACTCAGCCATTACTTAAACTCATTGCGTAGGTTTTCCCATAGGCCAAATACTATTGGAGCACTTACGCCAATAATGCCACCGAATTGAACACCGTCTGCCGATACACTCGCGGTGATAAGTTCAGGGTGACCAGCTACCAAAGCAGCTCCCGCGCCAAGTAACGCTAAACCTTTTTTAGTGGAAGGAGCAGATCATTTTCTTCTGTTCACTTTCTATGACGCGGACTTAAATAACCAACTTTTCAAGTTCGATTCGGTGAGAGGCTTTTCCTTTACTGTGCTTTACCCATAAACGCTTTGGTTGGTATCCATTGGCACGGACCTCAACATCATAATTACCCTCTGGCAATCGCATACCGGCTTGGTACCTAGGCTTAATATTCATTATTCGAACCTTAAAACCCGGTTGGTTCTGTGCATTTGAATTGATGTACATAGGAAACTCCGTTTGGGCTTCATTATTGTTTTTAGCTGAACTCACCGGTTCGCTCTCAGCACGCTGAGTTAAATAACGAGCAAAAACACCATCCAACTCCGCTACCGAATGCTCCAAAGAGGTAGAAAACCCATCAGTAATACGCATACTTTTGTCTATTTGAGCGCCAAGTGGATGAATCAACGGTTGAGTATGTATCACCCAACGAACGGCATAAGAAGCCGACGGAGATAGTGTGTCACTGACTTGCTCTAAGAAAAAGCCAATCGTTGAGTCCGTTTGAGTGTACTTGGATGAAAATACATTCACAGGCACAACAAGAATAACGAATATGACGATAAACGAGCTGCCTATATTCAGAGCCTTGCTCTTCAAGTTCGGTGCTGGCCGTGGTTTATGGTAATTCATCAACACGATAAATTTTCCTGGCAGCTTAAACACCGTTAGGACAACGAGAAATAGCGATAGTCCCATTGATATTGGCGGCACAATGATAGAACGCAATGCCGCTTTGCCTTGTTCAGCATAAGGGCCATCATCAGCAAACTGAGCGCGTGACGCCTCAATATAACCTAGCCAATAATCTCTCTCACGCCTCACATTTGGAACAATAACCTGTTGGTAAAATTGCTTATTATTCCACGTCGCCATCATGGGCTCGACGTAATAACGTTCGCCCATACGATTCTTTATTTGTTGCTGAACTTCGGCTACTTTTTGAAAATCATTCCAAGATAAGTTCGGTTCAATGTCGTAACCCCGCTGCTTTGCCTCGGCATGCCAACGAGCTTTGGTGTCCTTCATAACTTTGTTTCTGACTGCATTTTTAAACACGCTAATTTGGTTTATTTGCCAATTGGAGTCTAAATGGATCCCCTTTCGATGAACTTGAGTACGAACCTTACTTGCTGTTGTAGAGTGGGAGCGAAACTCCGACATAGAGTCGATTCCCATAGGATAACCGGTCTCTTTTAAGAACTGTTTTTGCCACACTGCCAGTATTCGTGGTGTGTAATGAGCGACACTATTGGTATACGTTTTATCTTGAATGGCTTCTCCAGCTTGCCCTGTCGCCTGCTCAATACCGGCTTGGATAACTGATAAGCCTAGAGAACCGAATGCTTCCCCCCAAGATGTTTCACCTTTCGTTCGTCGAAAGGTTTTCTCTAACCAATAATCCATCGGTTGGTGGGGAATCGAGTTATCTTTTAATAAGCGTTCATAGCGATCTTCAATGCGGCTGATACAATTGGCTCTTGAGCTTCCTTTGCGTTTATAACAGCGTTCTTTATCATCAAATAGGTCAAAAATAGGTTGTGCAACTCTTTGTGCTCTCGCCTCTGCTCTCGTTAAATAGGCCTTACTCACCTGTTGATAATCACGATACCCCGTCGCGACGGTCGACTCGACCTCTTCCCACGCTTGATTGGCCTTTTGATGGCGAGACTCTACCGTCTGATTATACGCCCCAACATGTTTTTGATATTGATGCCACGATTGCTGAACTTCACTCCGTAATACTTTATAGTTCGCATAGTGCTCATCGAAATTGGCGTTTGCTCGATTTTGAATATAACGATCCAAAATTTGAACTTTCTTATCATCAATATGACTTAAGAATGCATCATTGCTGTAAACCAACCCACCGATCAAAGCGAGAAAAGTCATTTCTGACGACTCGGTACTCGCCTCTGAGTTATAAGGGATCCCTTCGATATTAATCGCATTCATCGCTAAACTAGATCGCAGTACAGAGGAAAAGAAAGCCTCCTGTCTCTGCTTTGCACTACTCGGTTCAATCAACCATTTATCTATTACCGCCTTTTGACCAAAAAAAACCGTTGGCCAAACCAAAGCTGTAATCACGACCAACGATGAAATAGCGCGAAACTTCGTCGTGGTCAGCCATCCTTTAAGTAGAAAATCCGCAACAATTAAAGTCACCCCGATCCCTGAGATGGTTCGGCCAAATAGCTCCGTTTTATGTAATTGAGCATCACTAACATCGATTCCACCCGCAATTTCAACCAACTTGGCGTTGAAAGCGACTTCAGGAAAAAGATAAAGAAGTGAACAAAAAAACAACAAAACAGCCAACCATTTCGGCTTCTTATTATTTGTGGTTATTACGTCCTGGCTAGGAACTGGTTTCATCTTAACGCTTCCATAATTTGTCTATCCCTGTTCTCATCAAACATCATTTTTCTGTCGGCATCGAAATGCTGATCGCATCGTTACTTAAATTTAAATCTTCATCTTGAATATCAAACAGCACTGCTGGCTTCGCGCTCTGCGTTGTTTGCGTTCTTTTTTTCACACCTTTCACGCTAGCAGGCTTGGAATATGACACACTCCTAATGAGACCTCGGTTAGTGATGTAATGGCCATCTTTGAGGTAATCTATTTGTTCATAGAGTCGGTGAAAATCAGCGTCATTGGGTAGGCCAGCAACGGTTTCGCCTGCTAACGTTGTGGGTTGGTAGCCATTTGATTGAACGACAAGCTGTGGAGCAAGCTGCTGACAAATAGAGAACTTACTGGTATCCATGATCGCCTCATCTGGCAGAGGTCGACCTGCCTTAGCTAACGAGACCAATTGATCTTGGTGGTAATCCGTTCCGTTAATCGTATAAGTCACCACCTTCATGCCTTGCGCTTTCGCACGGCTGTAAATTGTCGCATATTGTCGGTAACTTCTTATATCAACATGTAATCCACTATTGGGGCCAAGTATTCGTTTTACCGTTTTAGCGGAATGTTTGGGCTTATGCTTACGATAACGCCCCTCCATAGCAAAGGCGCGATCGATATTCTTTTTATTTTTCTGATAATAATCATCAGAACCCATGCCTCGTTTTGCATCCCGCTTAAACTGAGCAACCGACGCCGAATGAGGCTCCCATACATACCCAAGATAAACACTTGAATTGATTTCCCGCATTTTTTTCAGAACGTCCATATCCATTGATGAATAAAAATAGTTTCTATAGGGGAGACTTTGTCTGGCCATTTCGTCGAGTTTAAACAAATCTTCCATGGAGCCATCTGATGTTTTTATTTCAATATTAAGGGGTTGTTCAATCGTTGCGTAATGGTACCAATCATTCACGGCTTCATTGAAATAAGCGGGACGATACCCATCTAATGTTCCGTCAGGGCTCCTTCCACTCAGAGAGTTCCACTCACTACTCTTCATACGACTCACGCGATATCGCTTACCATCACTACGAGCGGTTGCTCTTCCTGTTTCTATGTCGTGATGTACAACCCAATCTTTATCACGCGTCAGCATCACATCAATTTCTGCTCCATCAAAACCACTTACCGCCGCCATTTGAATCGCATTACGAGAGTTTTCAGCATAATTAGAGCTGCCACGGTGGGCGATAACATCAATAGGGCACTGTCCTTTGATGTAAGAGATATCCCCTCCCATGGTTTGATAAAGATTGCGCGATTTTAACGCCAACTGCATATCACGAAACATTTCTCGCCCCTCTGCTGAGTTATGATTCGAGATTAGTTTTGCATCTGCAGGTAATCCAAGCCCTCGCTCCAAGGTTGGTTGTGGTGGTGTTACTTTATCTGTAGATGAACATCCCTGAATAAGAGCAATAGTAGTGACAAGCAGCCCTCTTGAAAGCGTGGTTACACGTGAAGGTGGTGAAAACATGAGATCCTTATCCGTTGGTAGCTTATATGTGACATAACTGGGTTTCACACGCTGAGCACGACAAAGTCGGCCTCCAAGCACGGAGACCGCAAAGTGCTAATATATGATGACTCCACCATTGATTTCGATTGTTGATATGTTGTTGGAGTGGACGTATTTAATGGTTCAATTTGATTGAAAGCAAAGGCTCAAAAACTCATAAATACAAATCATGATTACATTATTTCATCAAATAATAATTGAATAAGCCCTTGTTCATCTGGGATGTCATACCCCTTTCGACATGGATAAGCCAAACCATCTGTGAAGTTCAAAAACGAAAAGCTATTGTCTATGCTTTCGCTCCCCTCTTCATCCTGCCATGGTTCAATAGTACTGATCTGTTTAGTCACGATATAACCACACGAATTGACAGGCATCTCGGTCTTACGATTTAAGACTATCTTATGATTGGAATTATTGTAGTGATTTACTCGAATCTTACCGGCTAACGCTAGATATATCGCCCCTGCGGCGCCCAAAAGCAAAGTATGGCCGATAACTTTACCTGTCGCACTCGCTACGGCGATTCCAACATTAGCAGTCGCACTCGCGATGCTTTGACCTCGGTTTCCATAACGGTCTGTAGAATACACGTAATCCACGCTATGTTTTCTTTCAACGCGAGCACGTTGTCTGACAGGAGTATGGTTTATGTACTCTTGACCACCAAAAGCATCAAAGTTGTGTATTAATACCGGAACACAATGATAAGTTTCTCCATTCCAGTTCACTACACGAGCCTTCATTTGCCATGGATAATACTCTTCATCTAAATATTTCTTACATAAAGCTGGTAACAAATGGCTAAGTAACGCTGTGTTGTGATCGCTCTGCGCCATGTTGTACAGTCCTTGCGTTATTGATCGGGCCTGCTCTTGATCTCCTGATCTTGCGGCAACGATAAAGAGAATGACCTCGCCCCAAAAAGTATCGTTGATCAAGTAGTCAACCGGCAAATTATCGATTTCGATTAAAGCTCGTGGAACATCTTCATCGGACAAAGCCTCCAATACTGCAGACAAGTGATGCACGCGATCTTGAGGCTTTGCAATAGGTTCGTAATATGCGTCCCATCGTTCAACAAAGGTCTTCCAACGCATTATTTTTTTAAACTCCTCAGTTACTCCTTCCGTGGTGAGTAACTTAGGTTCAATATATTTTGCAATGTGCTTTTTATGACCGTCTCGCTTTTTCATCGCCTTTGTGTAAATTTTGCTATCAGACTTGAATAAGTGCAGTGCTAAACCATAGCTTTCATACCATTCACCAAGGTTAAGATGACTACTTTCTAATGAAGCTTTAGCCAAAGCGTCAAAATGCTTTTTCATTTTATTCCCTTCCAATTTGACGACTTAAATAAAGATAAAGGCGATGACTAAAATAATAGCTGCGGCTATAGCCAGTTTGATGTATAGCTCATTTTTTTTAACTCTTGGTTCTTCCACTTCTTCAAGCTTATCCCTCATGGCCTTAAAGTCATCCAAACGTTGTTGATAACGTTTTTCTCTTTGATTATAGATGGACAACAGTTTCAGAAATGATTCTTTGTTTACTTGCTCCACAGATTAACTCCAAGCATTTGAAATTAAAGACTAAAACTACAATACACCATGACAAGCTCATGTTGACAGGAGGGGTCAATAGTCTTCTTCTAGTCTATATTAGGCATCGATTTTAGCGAATAAGGAACAATATGCGATAAGAAATGTGATTTAAAACAGCACATTATTGTAAGAAAAATTAATTGAGCTAAATTGAACTCAAATGAAGATGTCATATCAACTTTACCTCATACTTTTTTATAAACCTATTCACCAGATCTCTAATTCAACCTCATTAATCAGTTATGCCTTGAGTCACACTGTCATTTTGAGTTACCTTGTCTTATTCAAAGTCGTGGGTCACAATACGCTCTGTACCTGACTTTAATAGAAATCATTGGCTCCCAAAACGTAGTAACCTAGAAATAAGGTTTGATTAGGGATGTCCGATTGAATGGTGAAAAATTTGGACCACACATTAATAGAGCAAGTTGAAGGGATATGCGCATCGCGAGGCGTTAGATTAACACCTCAAAGAAAGCGAGTGTTTGAGCTCATCCTCTCTAATAAAAAAGCCTCCAGTGCTTATGAATTATTAGAGCAGTTGAAAGTCAGTGAACCGCAAGCCAAGCCACCTACAGTATATCGCGCTTTGGATTTCTTGTTGGAGCAAGGTTTCATTCACAGAGTTGAGTCAACCAATAGCTTCATATGCTGCTGCTCTTGCAATGCCAACAAACATTTCTCCCAACTACTGATCTGCGATAAATGTGGCACTGTGATAGAACTGCAGGACGATGCGCTTGTCACCCTACTCGCCAGTAACGCTGAGAAGCATGGCTTTCAATTGACTAATCATGTCATTGAATCGCATGGCATTTGCCAATCTTGCTCCTCCGAGATGAAAGAATAAGATTATAGAAGAACATTATGCGCGCTGAATTTGTAAACCCGTTTTTAGCTTCTTTGATGAACGTATTAAAAACGATGGCTTCTCTAGAATTGAAGCCACAAAAACCGAGAGTTAAGAAAGATGAAATCGCTCGTGGTGATGTATCCGGCCTAATTGGTATGGTGGGTACACAATCTCGTGGCTCTATGTCGATCACCTTTGATGAAGGTCTCGCTCTCGAAATCATGGAAAACATGCTTGGTGAACGACCAAACGGCCTCAACGAAGAAGTGACCGATATGGTGGGTGAAATCACTAACATGGTGACTGGCGGTGCGAAACGTATTCTTGCGGAAAGCGGTTTTGACTTCGATATGGCAACACCAATCGTGGTTTCCGGTAAAGGTCATACGATTCGTCACAAGTGTGATGGGGCAATCATCATCATGCCTTTCTCATCTCAATGGGGTAATGCTTTCATCGAGATCTGTTTCGAATAACAGCTGTTTATTTCTAGCAGTACTGAGTATCAACTCAAAGAAGGTTGGCATCATGCCAGCCTTTTTTATTACCTGCGATTTAACCAATGCTTGCTATACAGATACAAAAGCGCCAACCCGAAGGTTGGCGTTTTTTTGGTGCTATCAACTCAATTAAGCTTTAAGCGCTTTAAATGCGTTGATTAGACCGTTAGTTGAGCTGTCGTGAGACGTTACTTGAGCATCGTCAGCAAGCTCTGGAAGAATTTGGTTTGCTAGTTGCTTACCAAGTTCTACACCCCATTGGTCGAAGCTGAAGATGTTCCAGATAACGCCTTGAACGAAGATCTTGTGCTCGTACATCGCGATTAGGTTACCTAAAGAGCGAGGGTTGATTTGCTTAACAAGAATAGAGTTCGTTGGACGGTTACCTTCAAATACTTTGAAAGGTACAAGCTCAGCCACTTCTTCAGCTGTTTTGCCAGTCGCTAGGAATTCAGCTTCCACTGTCTCTTTTGTCTTACCGAATGCTAGTGCTTCAGTTTGAGCAAAGAAGTTAGACATTAGCTTCTGGTGGTGATCAGATGCTGGGTTGTGACTGATTGCAGGAGCAATGAAGTCTGATGGGATCAGCTTAGTGCCTTGGTGAATCAGTTGGTAGAAAGCATGCTGACCGTTTGTACCAGGTTCGCCCCAGATGATAGGACCTGTTTGGTACTCTACCGGGTTGCCTTCACGGTCTACAAACTTACCGTTTGATTCCATGTTGCCTTGCTGGAAGTAAGCTGCAAAACGGTGCATGTACTGGTCGTAAGGTAGAATTGCTTCTGACTCAGCGCCGTGGAAGTTGTTATACCAAATACCGATAAGCGCAAGGATTACTGGAATGTTGCTTTCAAACTCAGTTGAAGCAAAGTGGTTATCCATCTCGTGAGCACCTTCTAGTAGCTCAACGAAGTTATCGAAGCCAACAGATAGTGAGATAGAAAGACCGATTGCAGACCATAGTGAGTAACGACCACCAACCCAGTCCCAGAATTCGAACATGTTGTCAGTATCAATACCAAACTCAGCGACCGCAGTTGCGTTAGTTGATAGTGCTGCGAAGTGTTTAGCTACGTGTGCGTTGTCACCCGCTTCAGCCAAGAACCAATCACGTGCAGAGTGCGCGTTAGTCATTGTTTCTTGAGTCGTGAATGTTTTAGATGCCACTAAGAATAGCGTTGTTTCTGGGTTAAGAGGCTTAAGTGTCTCAACGATGTGAGTGCCATCTACGTTAGAAACGAAGTGCATGTTTAGGCGAGTTTTGTATGGCGTTAGTGCTTCAGTCACCATGTATGGACCAAGATCCGAACCGCCGATACCGATGTTTACAACATCAGTGATCTCTTTACCTGTGTAACCTTTCCACTCACCAGAAACGATGCGGTGTGTGAACAGTTCCATTTTTGCTAGTACAGCGTTAACTGCTGGCATTACGTCTTTGCCGTCAACCATTACTGGCTTGTCGCTACGGTTACGTAGAGCAGTGTGAAGTACTGAACGACCTTCAGTCTTGTTGATTGCATCACCACCGAACATTGCTTCGATTGCAGACTTAACTTCAGTCTCGTTCGCAAGAGCAAATAGGTGCTGCATAGTTTCAGCATCGATAAGGTTCTTAGAGTAATCCACTAAGATGTCAGAACCGAAACGAGTAGAAAAGCTCTCGAAACGCTTTGCATCTTGAGCAAACAGCTCTTTCATATCCATATCTTGAGCAGACTCAAAATGTGCCGTTAGAGCTTTCCACGCTTGTGTTTGCGTTGGGTTGATATTTTTCAACATGGTATCTATCCCGATGTTACTGTAGGTTTTATTCTAAACGTCACCTGGGTGATGAATAGAACCCCCGATTAGGCGAAAGTTTATATTTTTCTGTGATGACCAAACCGCGTCACCACTGAAAGATTCTTTGTAATTTTTTTTCACGACGTATTATGCCGTATATGAAGAGCGCCACCTTGAGATAAATCAGGATTCGATTTCCTGATAGAGAGATCGATGCTGACTCAGGCTCTAACATAATTAAATGTGAGCGATAGCTGATAAATTCAAGTTCAAAAGATAGCGTTAAACCACTTTTTTTCCAAACACATTATAAAGGATGGCGTATGTGGATTCAGAAGACTATACACCTAAATGCAAGAAAGCGTGGATTTCATCTCATTACTGATGAAATTGAACAACAGATACACGATATCAATTCTCTATCTGTTGGTTTATTACATCTTTTTATCCAACATACCTCTGCCAGCCTCACGCTAAACGAGAACGCTGATCCTACCGTCCGTACCGATATGGAGTCGCACTTTAATAAGTTTGTCCCAGAGCGAGCGCCCTACTACAGACACACCTATGAAGGTGATGATGACATGCCTGCCCACATTAAAGCATCGACACTTGGCACCAGTGTGACAATACCAATTAGCAATGGTCGTTTAGCTTTAGGAACATGGCAGGGTATTTACTTAGGAGAGCACCGAGATTGTGGTGGAAGCCGAACTGTGATTGCTACGATGCAAGGTGAGTAGACTGCTTGAAAACAAGATCTCCTTAATAAAAACAATATCTTGTTAATAAAAAAGAGTATTTGGCCTACTGTAGGCCGAAAGGTTTAGAAGGGCTGGTTTATCATAACCCTAAAGGCCCCTTCGTCACCACCTCGCGCCAACTCAGCACGTACAACAATACCTTCCACTTGGAAACGCACCGCGCCACCTAAGCTCCATTTCATGTCCGAGTGCAGTGTTTTGATATCGTACTCATCAGCCACACGCCCTACTTCGGCGAATGCGACCCATTGCCACCAAGGCAGGTCGTAGTAGTTGATCAGCGGAATATCACCGAGTGGCTGCCAGTCAGGGAGCACTCGATACTCTGCAGAATAGTGAACAGCAGATCGCCCATGATATCGACCTCCGGTATAACCTCGTAAACGATACAAGCCACCCAATCGAGCTTGCTCCGTTTCTGGTGGGCGAGCACAATCTTGCCCAGAGCAGTTATCCCACGTTGGCGTGTCAGCCGTATAGAAATCGAATGCTAAAACTTGTTGATCGAATAAGTCCCCTAAAGGACCTAAAGCAAAGTACTGGCTATTTTGGAAGGTCCACTTAAGCCACAAGTCATCGTTAGACCAACTCTCTGCGCCAGTGGTGAACTCAAGGTTAGTGTGAGAACCTCTGGTCGGGTTGCGTGTGCTATCACGGTTATCCCAATCAAACGCCAAACTAAAGCCTGTTGCCTCCTCGGTATTATTTAAACCTTCCAACTCACGAGCAGTATAAAAAGGCGTAAATAGAATCGAACTGACACCCGATTCGATTGGCGAAGCAAAGCTCACATCTTTGATTGGCTGAAAAGCACCGAGTAAACCGTGTTCTGCAACGTTGCCCCAAGGTAGCAAATACTTAAACTCAAACTGATAGTTTTGCTCTAAGCCATCAGCAATGGTTTTGTCATCGATAGATGAATCATTATCGCCTTGAGAACCAATGTAATACGGGTTGTCGTTGAAGCGCGCTTGATACATCTGAGTGCTAAACAATACGTTCTCAGACAAGGCATAGTTAAAAGCCGATAGAAAACCGACGTAACTGTCTTTGTCTGAATAGAGTGCCATACCAAACAGAGCGGCTTGAGGTTGCCAAACACCCTTTGCGACACCCGCAACCCCAAAGGTGTTACCCATGGTTTCGGTGCTGAAGTAGAAAGGAACAAAGGCTGAATCTTTTTCTTCACTCACAGCGGAAGAAGAAAAGCTGACACCGAGTAATGTCATTGCAGACATTAGCCAGCTTCGAGTCGTTCGCTTGAACATAATTTACTTATCAAGATCCATGATTACTTCACATATTCCATCGCAACACGCGAAGTCAGCTTAGTGACTAACTCGTAAGCGATAGTGCCGATATGTTCAGCCACTTCTTCTGAAGGTAAACCTTTACCCCACAGAGTCGCTTCATCGCCGACTTTATCTGCCGCATCAGGGCCTAGATCAACCGTTAGCATGTCCATTGATACACGTCCTGCGATCGGTACTTTTCGACCGTTAACGAACACTGGAGTACCGTTAGGTGCAGTACGAGGATAACCATCACCGTAACCAATCGCGATAACACCAACCTTGGTATCACGTTCACTGGTCCAGTTTCCGCCATAACCCACACTTTCACCGGCTTTCACATCGCGAACGGCAATTAGGTGTGAGGTCAGGGTCATCACAGGCAAAAATCCAAGCTCTTGCGCTGATTTATCAACAAACGGAGAGACACCGTAAGATATGATTCCCGGACGAACCCAATCAAGGTGGCTGTCTGGCCAAGCGAGTAAACCCGCAGAGGCAGCAAGTGAACGCTCCCCTTCACAACCTTCAGTAAGCGACAAGAAAAGCTCTGTCTGTTCAACGGTGGTTGCTCTATCCAGTTCATCAGCACAACCGAAGTGGCTCATGTAACGTAGAGGTTTGGCAACATTCGCACATTGATGCAAACGCTCAACAAAGTTTTGGTATTGCTCAGGGCGAACACCTAATCGGTGCATACCACTGTCGACTTTTAGCCATACCACAACGGGTGTTTCCAAATCCGCATTCTCTAGCGCGCTTAATTGCTCTTCACAATGCACCACCGTTTGAATGTTATTGGTCACCAAGATTGGCAAATCGCCCGAAGAGTAAAATCCTTCCAGCAACAAAATAGGTTTAACAATGCCACCAGCACGAAGTTGTAACGCTTCTTCAATACGCGCCACACCAAAAGCATCAGAGCTTTTTGAATGCTTGGCTATATGCAGTAAGCCGTGTCCGTAGCCATTGGCTTTCACAACAGACATGACCTTGCACTGAGGAGCCTTCGACTTTATCTGGTTCAGGTTATGTTCGAGCGCGTTTAAGTCAATGCTCGCCGTCGCCGCTTTCATGTAAGTCATTAGCGATTACTCATCATCAAATGCAGGGCCTGCATAGTTATCAAATCGGGAGTGTTGGCCTTGGAACGTAAGACGAACAGAACCGATCGGACCGTTACGTTGCTTACCAAGGATGATCTCAGCAATGCCTTTCAAGGAACTATCTGGGTTATAAACCTCATCACGATAGATGAACATGATCAAATCGGCATCTTGCTCAATCGAACCTGATTCACGCAAATCCGAGTTTACTGGGCGCTTATCAGCACGTTGCTCTAGGGAACGGTTAAGCTGAGAAAGTGCCACAACCGGAACGTTGAGCTCTTTTGCTAACGCTTTCAATGAGCGAGAAATCTCGGCGATTTCAAGAGTACGGTTATCAGATAACGAAGGTACACGCATTAATTGAAGGTAATCTATCATGATCATAGAGATACCATCGTGTTCACGAGCGATACGTCGAGCACGAGAACGCACTTCTGTTGGCGTTAGACCCGAGCTGTCATCGATATACATATTCTTCTTATCCATCAGAATACCCATACTCGACGAGATACGAGCCCAATCTTCATCGTCTAACTGACCAGTACGAATCTTGGTTTGGTCTACGCGAGAAAGTGACGCAAGCATACGCATCATCAGCTGTTCGGCTGGCATCTCTAGCGAGAAGATTAAAACCGGTTTGTCTTGCTTCATCGCCGCGTTTTCACACAAGTTCATCGCAAATGTGGTTTTACCCATCGATGGACGAGCAGCAACAATAATTAAGTCAGAGCCTTGTAGACCTGCTGTTTTCTTGTTGAGGTCGTTGAAGCCAGTATCGACACCTGTCACACCATCTTGCGGAGTTTTGTACAGGATTTCGATACGCTCTAGCGTCTTCTCTAGAATGCTATCAACGTTTTGTGGACCTTCGTTTTCACTTGCACGGCCTTCTGCAATCGCGAAGACTTTACTTTCAGCCAGATCAACAAGTTCTTCCGATGTACGACCTTGAGGATCATAACCAGAATCAGCAATCTCATTCGCGACACCAATCAGGCTACGAACAAGTGCACGTTGCGCTACGATATCCGCATACGCATTGATGTTTGCGGCACTTGGTGTGTTTTTCGCTAAGTCAGCAAGGTAAGCAAAGCCACCCACTTCTTCAAGTTGCTCACGCAGCTCTAAATGTTCAGAGAGTGTAATAAGATCCAGAGGAGAACTTTCTTCAAGGATATCCTTTACCGCTTCAAAGATCAGACGGTGAGGACGGCTATAAAAGTCTTTGGCCACAACCTTTTCGGCAACTGTATCCCAGCGTTCGTTATCTAATAACAAACCGCCAATAACAGATTGCTCAGCTTCTAATGAATGTGGCGGGACCTTGATGGCGTCCACCTGATCGTTGGCTGATTTCTGACTTTTGGTATCCACTATGACTACACTCAATAACTAATAATGATCGTTCATTATACCCAAGAACATCCGTTTGTAATCCGATCCTATGAGTTTGTTTTATTCTTCAGGAAGAATTTACCTATTGCTGACGGAATTAACCAAGGGTAGCATTACGATCCTGCCATTCACTCACTGTATAACTAGAGGTATGCGTGTCCAAATTATTGGCTCTAAGCACTGGTCTTCTAAGCACTGGTCTCCTGAGCGCTCCGATGGCCTTAGCTGATGATGCTAAAGACTCTGTTGATGCAATCCTCGACTCTATAGTAGTTTCAGAACCTACTTCTGAGCCGATCGTCGTTGCACCGACACCTGAAGAAAAAGATATGGATATCGCACCGAGTGATACAAGTGATACAGAACTACCGAGCCCGCTAAAAACGGAAGTCGAATTTGGATATCAGTCGCATACTGGTAACTCTGATTCACGAGCGCTTAACGCACGCCTTAACGGTGAGTACACGGCTGGCCGTCATAGAACCAGTGGTGAATGGAAATACTACAACCTCTACAAAGATGGCGAAGAAGATAAAAGGCAATCGACTTACTCAGCTCAGAGTGACTACAAGTTAAGCCCTAAAACCTACCTTTACGGCAGTTTCAAAGGAGTCGACTCGAGATACAGTGCTTACTTTAAGGACTACACAATTTCGAGTGGTCTGGGTTACCAGTTTTCGAATACCGAAGAGTTTGTATTGGAAGTCGAAGTGGGCCCAGGTTTTCGTTACCAAGAGCCAAACCTCGATGAGATCGACGATGATGACATCATCTTCCCTGAGATTGTTGAAGAAGCGATTTTTCGTGGCAACGTGAATACGTCTTGGCAGGTGTTGAAGAATTTGCAGCTCAAGGCAGACGTGACGCTTGTCTCTGGTCACAGTAACCTAAAGTTTGATACTGAGTTAGAAGCCATCAACGATATTACTGACAATATCGCGCTGAAGATCGCTCACTCTCGCCAGTACCACGATAAAGTGCCTGAAGGGTTAAGCAAACAAGACTCTGTTCTATCGATCAACTTGCTCTTCCAGTTCTAATCTTAAGACTACTTCTAACCTTGAGAACAGCCTGTTCAGCAATAACAGCTTATGGATCACCGTAAGCTTTTTACCTACTGTAGCCCTCCCTTGTACTTTCCTATATTTCAGACATAAAAAAACACCAGCCGAAGCTGGTGTTTAAAACTTTCAAAAGAAAGAATTCGTCTTGGTACTGAAATTACTCAGCTGCAACGATTGCGATTTTCGCAGTAGCAAAAACTTCAGAGTGAAGTTGGATGCTTACTTCGAATTCGCCGATGTTACGTAGAGCGCCTTCAGGTAGGCGTACTTCGCTCTTAGCTACTGCAACACCTGCCGCTGTAATAGCGTCAGCGATGTCACGAGTACCGATAGAACCGAATAGTTTACCTTCGTCACCAGCTTTAGAAGCGATTGTAACGCCTTCTAGAGTGTTAACGCTCTCTGCACGAGCTTCAGCAGCAGCTAGTTGCTCAGCAACTTTAGCTTCTAGTTCAGCACGACGAGTTTCGAACATAGCAACGTTGTCTTTAGTTGCCATAACTGCTTTACCCTGTGGGATAAGGAAGTTACGAGCGTAACCAGATTTAACGTTTACTTGGTCGCCAAGGCCACCTAGGTTACCGATCTTATCAAGTAGAATAACTTGCATTATCTTAGTCCTCTTAAACTATTATTAACTATTACCGATTACTGATGCTTGTCAGTGTACGGTAGTAGAGCTAGGTAACGAGAACGCTTGATAGCGCGAGCTAGTTGACGCTGGTACTTAGCGCTTGTACCAGTGATACGGCTAGGTACGATTTTACCAGCTTCAGTGATGTAGTTTTTAAGAGTTGCTACGTCTTTGTAGTCAATCTCTTGTACGCCTTCTGCAGTGAAACGGCAGAATTTACGACGACGGAAGAAACGAGCCATGGGCTATCTCCTGATCTTAAATTTAGTAAAGCGGTCTTTCACAATTATCGAAATAACTATCAATGACCTAAAACAAGTTGAGAATTTTTTAAGGCGTTAAGCCAAAAAAGAATTACTCAGCAGCTGCTTCTGGTTTAGCTTCTGTACGCTCTTCACGACGAGGAGCACGCTCTGCACGCTCTTCTTTTTGCTTAAGCATAATAGATTGCTCAGTCACAGCGCCTTTAGTGCGCATGATCATGTTACGTAGAACTGCATCGTTGAAACGGAAAGCAGTTTCTAGCTCGTCAATCACTTCTTGACCAGCTTCAACGTTCATAAGAACGTAGTGAGCTTTGTGAAGCTTGTTGATTGGGTAAGCCATTTGACGACGACCCCAGTCTTCTAGACGGTGGATAGTACCGCCAGCTTCAGTGATAGAACCAGTGTAACGCTCGATCATGCCAGCAACTTGCTCGCTTTGATCAGGGTGAACCATGAATACGATTTCGTAATGACGCATTTGGTTGCTCCTTACGGATTATTAGCTTCCACGAGTGGCCCGGTCGTCCAGAGGAAGCAAGGAACTAAAGATAAATGACCGAGTTTTAAGGACGGCAAATGTTATAGAAAGAACCCGGTATTGGCAAGCGCTATTTGGTGAATAATGAAACAGTTTTTCTGTCGCCATCTAGCCATCCGACAAACCGATGGATTTTGCTATAACAGCCTAAAAAGAAACGCCCACCAGCAAGTGGTGAGCGCTAATAAATTCATAGACTTAAAGCAGCGTTAACGCATTACTGAGCTAAACGCTGTCTTACCGCTTCGAACAGGCAAATACCCGACGCCACAGAAACATTTAAGCTCGATACGCTACCTGCCATTGGAATCTTAATCAGATCATCGCAAGTTTCACGAGTTAAACGACGCATACCGTCACCTTCTGCACCCATAACTACCGCAAGAGGACCCGTTAGCTTCGCTTGATAGATATCATGCGTTGCTTCACCTGCCGTACCCACAAACCATACGCCCTGCTCTTGCAGTGCACGCATTGTGCGAGCTAGGTTGGTTACGCGCACGAGAGGAACCGTTTCAGCTGCGCCACATGCAACCTTGCTTACCGTTGCTGTTAACGGCGAAGAGCGATCTTTAGGTACGATAACAGCAGCGACACCTGCGGCATCCGCGTTACGTAGACAAGCGCCTAGGTTATGAGGGTCTGTTACGCCGTCTAGAACTAACAGCAAAGGCTGTTCGTGCTGCGCTAGGATATCGTCTAGGTGAGTTTCATTAAGCTGCTTAGCAGGCTTCACCTTAGCAATAAGACCTTGGTGATTCGCACCTTGTGCTTTTTCATCCAACGGCTTACGACCCATCTGTTGAATCGACACACCAAACTGTTGCAGTTGGTTCAGTAATGGAAGAAGACGCTCGTCTTGGCGACCTTTCAATACATACGCTTCGATAAACCGTGCAGGATCTTTTTCTAGTACGGCTTTCACCGCGTGAATACCGTAAATAAATTCGTTACTCATTGTCTCAAGTTACTCTTATTGCTCAGAGAAGAATGACATCAATGCCGATGCATCCCTCTCTGTGTTGTTCATTTCGAGAGTAGCGTCTTACGCCTGATACTCTCGCATTAAATTAAATCAGTTAGGCGCTAAACCTGATTAGCAGAGCGCCTTATTTAGCCTTAAGATCTATCAGTCTTAAGAGTTATCAGCCTTTGGCTTACGGCTTGCAGCACGCTTTTTCTTAGCGCGAGCTTTAGCAGCACCGGTTTTATTCGCTGGCTTTTTCTTCTTAGCAGGGCCTTCGCTGCTTCCGTCAGGTCGCTTAGTTGGCTCAACCATAGGCTTCGCTGATACACCTGGCTTATTACTCTTCACTGCTGAGCGCTTCTTGCTTTTCGCCTTTTTCATCGCTTCTGCTGCACGCTTCTTGGCTGTTTTGCCTTTGCCACGCGGCTGACGATCAGTGTCTTCTAAGTCAAAGTCGATTTGGCGAGTTTCTAAATTAACCGCAGAAACCTTCACTTTAACCGAATCACCCAAGCGGTAGATATTACCTGAGCTTTCACCCACTAGACGCTGACCAACAGCATCAAATTGGTAGTAATCATTCGCTAGCGCTGAGATGTGTACCAAGCCATCAATGTGCAGTTCAGTTAGACGAACAAAGAAGCCAAAACCAGTCACGTTGGCAATCACACCATCCATCACCTCACCGACATGGTCTTGCATGTATTCACACTTCAACCAGTCGTTTACTTCACGCGTTGCGTCATCAGCACGACGTTCAGTCATTGAACACTGCTCGCCGTAGAAATCCATATCATCGAAAGTGTAGTGGTAACCACCAGTTGGCGTCCAACGCTCGCTGTTACGACCGCATTCTTTCGCAATAAGGTACTTAATCGCACGGTGCAATAGCAAGTCAGGGTAACGACGAATCGGCGAGGTAAAGTGAGCATAGCGTTTAAGGGCTAAACCAAAGTGACCCGCGTTATCCGCGTTGTAGACCGCTTGCTTCATTGAACGTAACAGCATGGTTTGGATTAACTCACGGTCTTCACGCTCGTTAATCTGCTGCATCAGTTGTGCATAGTCTACTGGTGATGGCGACAGACCACCTTCCAGTGTTAAACCTAATTCACTTAAAAAGCTCTTGAAGCCCATTAAGCGCTCTTCGCCCGGAGTTTCGTGAACACGGTACAGAGCAGGCTCTTTCGCTTTCTCTACGTAAGATGCCGATGCGATGTTCGCCAGAATCATACACTCTTCGATGATCTTGTGTGCATCGTTACGAATTACCGGTTCAATACGGTCGATCTTACGATCCGCATTGAAGATAAACTTAGTTTCTACCGTTTCAAATTCAATCGCACCACGTTCGTCACGCGTTTTCTTAAGCACCTTATACATCTTATGAAGCTCTTCAAGATGTGGTACTTCAGGTTCGTAACGCTCACGTAATTCTTCATTGCCATCTAAGATCGCGCCTACTTTGTTATAAGTAAGACGAGCATGAGAATTCATTACCGCTTCGTAGTGCTTGTAGCCTGACAGTTTACCTTTGTCTGAGATAGTCATCTCACACACCATACATAAACGGTCTACCTGAGGGTTCAATGAACACAAACCATTTGAAAGCACTTCTGGCAGCATTGGCACGACTTGTGACGGGAAGTATACCGAGTTACCACGGTTAATCGCTTCTTTGTCTAGCGCTGTATCTGGGCGAACGTAGTAACTTACGTCAGCAATCGCTACCCATAGACGCCAGCCGCCGCCTTTCTTCGCTTCACAGTAAACCGCATCATCGAAGTCACGCGCATCTTCACCATCAATGGTAACCAATGGCAGTTTACGCAGGTCTACACGTCCTTCTTTTGCTTCTTCAGGAACATGTTCACCTAGGTTTTCGATTTGCTTATCTACCGCTTCAGGCCACTCTTGTGGGATCTGGTGAGTACGGATCGCAATCTGCGTTTCCATACCCGGCGCCATGTTTTCACCAAGAACTTCGGTTACTTTCCCCATCATGTTACGAGAACGACCACCGCGATCCGTAATTTCAATCACAACCACATTACCCATTCGAGCACCGCCTTTATGCTCAGTAGGGATCTGGATGTCGTGACTAATACGCGAATCATCAGCAACAACGTAAGAATGGCCGTACTCTAGGAAGAAGCGACCAACAAGTGGCGTTTTACGCTCTTCAAGCACACGAACCAAGCGACCTTCACGACGGCCACGCTTACTGTTGTCAGTAGGCTGAACCAATACGTAATCACCGTGCATGATGGTTTTCATCTGGTGATGCGGCAGCACGATATCATTGTCTTTACCCACACTGCCGTCTGGGCGAACCCAACCATGACCGTCTTTATGACCAATCACATAGCCTTTGATCAGTTCCATCTTCTCAGGCAATGCGTAGCACTGACGACGAGTAAAGATAAGCTGTCCATCACGCTCCATTGCACGTAAACGACGACGCAGCCCTTCATATTGTTCCTCTCCAGCAAGACCCAAAGCTTCGAATAGATCGTTGCGGTTCATCGGAATATTCGCGTCTGTTAAAAACGAAATAATGAACTCTCGGCTTGGTACTGGGTTATCGTAATTTTTCGACTCTCGGTCGGCAAAAGGATCAACAGTGGTTGTCGCTGTCGTGTTTTCTGACGTTGGTGTGTTTTTTGACATAGGCGGGCCTGCTTAAGCAAGGAAGGTATATACCCCTAGTATATCTGATGCTAGGGGTAAGCTACAGATATGCTTTAGAAAACACTCAAATAACCTCAGATTGATACATATCTTCACTTTGTGAAACATCGCTTCATAGACGTGGACTATCATCAAAATTTCAAGCAAACGATAAAACAAACGTTTGTGCCATGAATGAAATACACTATTATCCACGCACTTTACCAACTCCTGTTCTGGGTATGATATGAAACTAAAACGCACTTTATTGGCTTCAGCTATGGCGAGCCTAGCGCTGTTCCCATTCGCAAGTTCGGCAATGGAAAAGGCTGACCTGATGATTACCGATGCGATGGTTCTAACCATGAACCAAGACAAAACGGTTTATGAAAGCGGTACTGTTGTGGTCAAAGACAACAAAATCATTGCGGTTGGTGATGCTTCACTAGAGAAGCAGTACCAAGCTAAGCAAGTGTTAGACGTTGATGGCGATATCGTTATGCCAGGTCTCATCAATACCCATACTCATGTATCAATGACAGTTTTCCGTTCGTTAGCCGATGATGTGCCAGATCGCCTGCACCGTTACATCTTTCCGCTAGAGAAGAAGCTAGTATCGCGAGACATGGTACGCATTGGTGCCAACCTAGGTAACGTTGAAATGGTGAAAGGCGGTGTGACCACTTACGCCGACATGTACTACTTCGAAGATGAAGTCGCAAAAACCGTCGATAAGATCGGTATGCGTGCCATCCTAGGTGAAACGGTGATTAAGTTCCCTGTAGCCGATGCGGCCAACGCCGAAGAAGGCATTAAGTACGCGTTGAACTTCATTGAAGAATACAAAGATCACCCGCGAATCACACCAGCGTTTGCACCGCATGCGCCTTACACCAACACCACAGAGATCCTGCAGAAAATATCTAAGCTCTCCCTAGAGTTAGATGTTCCAGTAATGATTCACCTTGCAGAATCACACCGTGAAGAAGAGAAAATCGCAGAGCGTTCTGATGGATTGTCCCCGGTTCAATACATGGACAGCATTGGCGCACTCAACAAGAACTTGGTGGGTGCACACATGATCCTCGTTGACGAACATGATATCGAACTGGTGAAGAAATCGGATATGGGTGTGGCTCATAACATGAGTGCTAACATCAAGTCAGCAAAAGGTGTATCACCTGCCCTTAAGATGTATGACGAGAACGTGCGTATCGGTTTAGGTACTGATGGCCCAATGTCTGGTAACACACTGAGCACCATTGATGAGTTCAACCAAGTCGCTAAAGTTCACAAGCTAGTTAACAAAGATCGTGCTGCGATGCCGCCGATCAAAGTGATCGACATGGCGACCATGGGCGCAGCAAAAGCGCTGCACATGGAAGATAAGATCGGCTCTCTTGAAGCAGGCAAACTGGCTGACATCATAGTGATCGATACTAAGGCGCCAAACATGGTTCCAGTCTACAACCCATACTCAGCACTGGTGTACTCAGCTAACTCAGGCAATGTTCGTCACTCCATCGTTGATGGCAAGATCATCATGCAAGATCGCGACATGCTAACGGTAGACGAAGATAAGATTCGTCAAGAAGCACTCGATTTCACTAAGGTTGTTCGTGAAACGGTGATTGAGTCTGGTGAGGTGGTTCAATAACGCTACCGAATTAGATAAACGGTTTTCCGTTCAGATCAAAAAAGGCCTCGCTGATGAATCTCAGCGAGGCCTTTTTAATACGAGTTTTTTAGATGATTAACGAGTGCAGTCATTAATCATCATTGCTCATTCAATAATCTGTCTTACCAGAACACGTCTCGACGCTTTGCTCGAGCAATAATATTGTCTGGCATTCTCTGTTCCAGGCCGCTACGAAGCATAGTGATACGTCTGTGTTGTCTTTGGTCTGCGGTTACCGAATTATACAACCAACGGTAAGCATCTTCATAATCCAATGGGCTACCGTAGTCACGTAACAAGAGTTCCGCTAAGTGAATGCTCGCACTTAAGTTGCCCATAGAGGCCGCTTCACGTAGATACGGAATCGCACGCTCTTGATCTTGTTGTACCAAAGTACCACGAGAGTAATAACGACCTAACTGCTCTAATGCAGCGGGTAAACCTTGATGTGCCGCGTTCTCCATATAGTAAAGGCCAAGCTCTACATCTTGTGGAACACACACACCCCAAGCCAACATATCACCGTATAAAAACTCATAAGAAGGCAAGCTAATACGCGTTGCGCGAGCAACGATATCTTCAACTAACTGGCACTTATCAGCTTTCACTCGCTCTAGATGTTGATTATTTTCGATTAAATTAATCAGTTCAGCTTCTGTATATATTGGAACGGGCTCTCCCACATCAGCCAAATTAGCATGACTCAAGGGTGAGCTCAGCGCCATTATTAATGAAGCTGCCACAATTCGTAGCTTCATACCTGCACTCTATTATCTGTCGCTAAAGTTATCTATTGAGGGGTGCAGAGGATTTCTACACGCACAAAACAGGGTGAACTTCACTTTCCATGATATCTGTATCGGCAATAACCCCGGCGGCTTTAGACAAAACTTGCCGCTAATGGGCAATATTTTGCCTGATGACGCTTAAAAGATCACCATCAAAGAGTGAACGGCTAAATTGCAGGTATTAAAAAGCCGACTTAATAAAGTCGGCTTTTAGAAAACTATTTTATTATCAAAGCACTGTTCGTGCCTGGTAATCACTCAGCAGGCATTATGCGCCGTATGGGTGAACCTTGATGATAGTTTCGTTACGATCTGGGCCAGTTGATACGATATCAATTGGAACGCCAGTTAGGTCTTCGATACGCTTGATGTAATCTAGAGCAGCTTGTGGAAGCGCGTCGATAGATTTAGCACCAAATGTGTTTTCAGACCAACCAGGCATTGTTTCGTAGATTGGCGTCGCTTCTTCGAATGACTCAGCAGCCATTGGAGAAACTTCTAGGATAGAACCATCTTTCATCTTGTAACCAGTACAGATTTTTAGTTCTTCTAGGCCATCTAGAACGTCTAGTTTAGTTAGACACATACCAGATAGAGAGTTGATTTGGATTGCACGACGCATAGCAACAGCATCGAACCAACCAGTACGACGTAGACGACCAGTTGTTGCGCCAAACTCGTGACCAACATCGCCTAGGTGTTTACCAACTGGGTCTTGCTTCTCAAGGCCATCGTATAGCTCAGTAGGGAATGGACCTGAACCAACACGAGTACAGTAAGCCTTAGTAATACCAAGGATGTAACCGATGTGACGAGGACCGAAACCAGAACCTGCAGCAACACCACCAGCAGTCGTGTTAGAAGACGTTACGTATGGGTAAGTACCGTGGTCGATATCTAGTAGCGTACCTTGAGCCCCTTCGAACATGATCTTGTCGCCGCGCTTACGTGCTGCGTCTAGTTCGTCAGTTACGTCGATAACCATCGCAGTTAACATATCTGCGTAGCTCATCGCTTGCTCAAGAACTTCTTCGTAGCTTACTGTTTCAGCTTTGTAGAAGTGCTCTAGTTGGAAGTTGTGGAATTCCATCACTTCTTTTAGCTTCTCAGCAAATGCTTCTTTATCGAAAAGGTCGCCAACGCGTAGACCGCGACGAGCAACTTTATCTTCGTAAGCAGGACCGATACCACGACCCGTTGTACCGATAGCTTTAGCGCCACGAGCGATTTCACGCGCGTTGTCGATTGCAATGTGGTACGGAAGAATTAGAGGACAAGCTTCAGAGATGAAAAGACGTTCACGTACTGGAATACCGCGATCTTCAAGAGGCTTCATTTCTTTTAGAAGTGCGTCAGGCGATAATACTACACCGTTACCAATAACACATTTAACGTTATTACGTAGGATGCCTGATGGAATTAAGTGAAGAACGGTTTTTTCACCGTCAATTACAAGTGTGTGACCTGCATTGTGACCGCCTTGGTAGCGAACCACGTATTTTGCATCTTCAGTTAAAAGGTCAACGATTTTACCTTTACCTTCATCACCCCATTGGGTGCCTAGAACGACTACGTTATTTCCCATCTTTCCAATTTCTGTTGCTAATTAAAAATGGATTCTAGCACTGAATCACACTTCTTGCAGTCACTTTTTGTTCATAAACGTTAACGCTGTACAAAAATAAACCAGCCATAACTGGGGGCAGATGTGTAAAGATACTGATATCATTGCTTTTTTACAGACAAAAGGCAGAACCATGTCTCAATCAATTTGGCTCGCTATTGGGCTCGTACTTATTGTGGAAGGGCTCGGCCCCTTGATTGCACCCAATGGCTGGAGAAACATGGTCGCGCAACTGAGCGAGCAACCAGACACGCAACTGCGCCGCATTGGAGGCTGTCTTGTGGTGGCTGGAGCGGTTATCGCTTTCATGACCTACCGTTAGTTTCTATAAGTACTAATCTGTTTATAAGTACCACTCTGTTAAGCGCCTTCCCTCGCGCCCCAATAGTGAATCCACAAACATGTCTCCTCCTGAAAGAAGTCATAGAAAACAAAAAGGCTCCCACAATGGGAGCCTTTTAAGTTTTAACGTATTTTGCTTATTAAGCTAAGCATTCGCTAACGCATCAGCTTATTTTGCTGGAGCGCCGCTTGCTTGATTCATGTATTGGAAGAAGTCAGTCTTCGGATCCAGTACTAGAATGTCGCTCTTATCGCTAAATGATGTCTCATAAGCTTGCAATGAACGCATGAAGCCGTAGAACTCAGGATCTTTGCTGAACGCATCAGAGTAGATTTTCGCTGCTTCTGCATCCGCATCACCACGAGTGATTCGAGCTGTACGGTCAGCTTCAGCAAGAACTGTTGCCACTTCTAGCTCAGCTTGAGCACGGATAACTTCCGCTTTCTCACGACCTTGAGAACGGTGTCTACGAGCAACCGATTCACGTTCTGCACGCATACGGCGGTAGATAGATTCACTGATTTCGTCAGGAAGGTTAATCTTCTTCATACGAAAATCAACAACTTCAACACCTAAATCAGCCATCGCACTTTCTGCCGTTCCAGACAAAACGTTTTCCATGATCTTATCGCGTTCGCCATCAACTTCTAGTGCTTCTGCAGCCGCTACCGTTGTGACGACTTCGCTATCAGCAGAGTCTGGCAGGATGTCCTTGTTACGAGGGCCTGACACGATCTGCTTAATTTCACGAGAACCAATTTCAGAACGAAGAACATCTGTCACTTTACGCTCAAGAAGTGCTTCTGCCGTCATGATATTACCGCCACCGGTACTCAGATAGAAACGTCCAAAATCAGCAATACGCCATTTTGCGTAAGTATCAATTAGAACGTCTTTTTTCTCTGATGTTACGAAACGGTCAGAACGGCCATCCATCGTTTGAATACGAGCATCAAGTACTTTTACGCGATCAAACATCGGTAGTTTAAAGTGCAGACCTGGTTCATAGATTCGTGATACGCCGTTGTCATCGAGAACTCGACCAAAACGAATTACCATGCCACGCTCACCTTCTTGAATCACAAACACTGACATCAATAGAAGGGCAATCGTCACAACTAATACAGGGATCATTAATTTACGCATTATTAGTATCTCCCTTGGCGTGAACTGTCTGAACGAGTTTGAGTGCTAGGCTTTGGATCCGCTTGAGTTTCTAACTCAATTTGATCGTAAGTTGATGATGCTTTTGCAGGGCGAGAGCCCGACTGAGAACCACCTTGTGCGCCTAGCTTATCAATTGGTAGGTATAGCAAGTTACCGCTTGATTCAGAATCAATCAGGACTTTCGATGTGCTTGAGTACACTTTTTCCATTGTATCTAGGTACATACGGTTACGTGTTACTTCAGGAGCAGCTTGGTATTCAGGTAGCAGTTTCTCGAATTGAGCAACTTGACCTAGAGCACCATTAACTGTGCGCTCTGAGTAACCCACCGCTTCTTTCTTCAAACGCTCAGCACGACCTGTTGCTTTTGGAAGAATGTCATTTCGGTAAGCTTCAGCTTCACGCTCGAAACGCTCTTCATCCTCACGAGCCGCGATAGCATCATCAAATGCATCTTTCACTTGCTCAGGTGGACGTGCTGACTGGAAGTTCACATCAACAATCAGAATACCCATATCGTAGCTATCAATAATACGGTTCAACGTTTCTTGAGTGCTTTGACGAATCTGCTGACGACCACTTGTCAGGATACTATCCATTAGTGAGTCACCAATTACCGCACGAAGCGCGGAATCGGTTGCTTGACGTAAACTGTCGTCTGCATTCGTTACACGATACAAGTACTTGTATGGGTCAGAAACACGGTATTGAACACCCATTTCAACGGTCACAACGTTTTCATCTTTCGTTAGCATCGTGCCAGCAGCACGTAGAGAACGAATCGCTTGAACGTTTACTAGTTGCTCATCACTGATTTCATCGATGAAGCGTGGGTGCCAGTTAAGACCAGGTTCTTCGATACGGTCGAACTGACCCAGTCGAAGTACTACTGCTCTTTCTGCTTCGCCAACGGTGTAGAAACCAGCGAAGAACCAGATAGCAATAGCAATAACGGCAATGACACCAAAGCCAATTGCACCGCCACCACCAATAGATGGCCCGTTACCGTTGCCACCCTTTTTACCAAACTTGCCACCTAACTTTTGACTTAGTTTATTAAACACTTCGTCTAGATCTGGCGGTCCTTGATCTCGGCCGCCGCGATTATTTTTATTACCCCAAGGGTCATTATCGCGGCCGTTATTATCGCCGTTGTTGTTATTTCCAGGCTCATTCCACGCCATTAGAAAGCTCCATCATTTGATATGACGTTATACTGTAGCAGTCTCTTTGGTAACGATAAAGTCACCTAAGAGCGCCCCTTCTCTTTTTTCAAGTTTAGACCAATCTATTTGTTGCATTCGGATATCTATCAACAAGTTACCATTTTCATCATACTCTTCCTGTTGAATACATTTCATCTCGAAGAATAAGCTGCGAATGCGACCCTGATGTTGATGTGGAATACACAACCGGAATTGAACCATCTGGCTAGCTAAACGCTCAGTTAAAGCTTCAAACAGTAGCTCAATACCTTCTCCTTCCATTGCAGAAACCCAAACAGCGCGAGGTGCGCCCTCTTCGTCTCTTTCAATTCGAGGTTTTTGGTCTTCCATGCAGTCAATTTTGTTCATGACTACAAGGGTTGGCACTTCATGAGCATCGATTTCTTCTAATACTTCATGAACAGCCTGAATGTTCTCACGAAAACGGTCATCACTGGCATCAACAACATGTAACAAAATGTCAGCTTCCTGCGTCTCTTGTAATGTTGCCTTGAACGCAGCGACCAAGTCGTGTGGTAGATGACGGATAAAACCTACGGTATCTGCGAGAATTGCAGGCCCGACATCTGCCAAATCAATCTTACGTAGTGTTGGGTCTAGGGTTGCAAACAGTTGGTCTGCCGCATAAACACCAGCACTTGTGATGCGATTGAAAAGTGTTGATTTCCCTGCGTTGGTATAACCAACCAAAGAAATTGTTGGGATTTCAGCTCGATTACGAGCACGTCGTCCTTGTTCACGCTGTTTAGCAACTTTCGCTAAACGACGTAGTATTGCCTTTATACGGTCACGCAACAAACGTCGATCGGTTTCCAGTTGAGTTTCACCTGGACCACGAAGACCAATACCACCTTTCTGCCTTTCAAGGTGAGTCCAACCACGAATCAATCGGGTAGAGATATGACGAAGCTGAGCGAGCTCAACTTGTAGCTTACCTTCATGAGTTCGCGCACGTTGTGCAAAGATATCTAAGATCAAACCCGTGCGATCAATCACACGACATTTACACAATTGCTCGAGGTTGCGCTCTTGGGCAGGAGAGAGGGAGTGGTTAAAAATCACAATTTCAGCACCGGTTAGCTGAACAGCTTGTGCGATTTCTAGGGCTTTACCTTCTCCAACGTAGTATTTAGGGAGTGGGGATTGTCGGCTACCAGTAATCACTTGTAGCGTTTCTACCCCCGCTGAGGAGACCAGCATTTCACATTCGCTTAGATCTTCCCATTCTCCCTCTTGCGTGAAGTTGATATGAACAAGTACGGCTCGCTCGCCGGATTCATAACGGTCAAACAAGCAACCAACTCCTTATTACAGCGCAAGCTGTACAAATTGAACGATTAATCTTCAGTCTTCTCTGGACGATCAGATGGCGTGCGTTGCTCGCCGCTGTGGTGACTAACTGCGCGAGCAGGTACCACAGTAGAAATCGCATGCTTGTAAACCATTTGGTTTACTGTGTTCTTCAATAAGATCACGAATTGATCGAAAGACTCGATCTGACCTTGCAGCTTAATGCCGTTAACAAGATAGATAGAGACTGGAATGCGCTCACGACGGAGTGCATTTAGGAATGGGTCTTGTAGCGATTGCCCCTTAGCCATTTTATTTTCCTTATTTGTATTTTGTTGTAATTATTTAGCTAGTGGTGCACAAAAAGGTGCGGCCTTTGCATCTGAGCTAAATGAATAAAAAAACTCCGTTGTTATTGAAAGGCTGTGATTTTTAAAAGCCTCAATAACGGATCCTTTCCAGAGTATATTCACGCAAAAGCGATCACATTATACACAGCAATACTAATCAGATGCTATTGCATCTGAAAGAGTTTCTAACGCTTGATCAATGTTTTCGCTATCTAACCAAGTTAAATCATCCCAACTGCGCAACCAGGTGATTTGTCGCTTGGCCAACTGACGGGTTGCACAGACACCACGGAAAACCGCTTCGTCTAAATCACAATTACCGTCTAAATAATCCCACATCTGCCTATAACCAACGCATCGGATCGATGGCAGTTCAGGGTGAAGATCTTCTCTCGCGTACAACGCCTTCATTTCATCTTCAAACCCAGCTTCTATCATCTTCTCGAAACGCAGCTCAATGCGGCGATGGAGTTCAGTCCTTTCCTTGGGAGCTATTGCAAATTGTTTTACACGAAATGGCAGGCTATCGCCTTTCGTTTGAGTTAGCTCTGTTAATGTTTTACCCGAAATTCGGTAAACTTCCAATGCCCTTGAAAGCCTTTGTGGATCATTTGGGTGTATTCTTTCAGCGGATACGGGATCTATCTCTCTTAATTGATCGTGCAATGCCTGCCAACCTTGTTCGATAGATTCCGCTTCAATCTGCTTACGAATCTCTTGATCCGCGGCTGGTAATGGCGATAAACCTTCCAACAATGCTTTGTAGTACAGCATTGTGCCACCAACAAGTAACGGGATTTTGCCTTCCGCTACAATCTTATTCATTTCATTGATCGCATCACGACGAAAATCTGCCGCAGAATACGCTTCGCTTGGATCCAAAATATCAATCAAGCGATGAGGCGCGAGCTCAAGCTCTTCCGCATCCGGTTTAGCGGTACCAATATCCATGTCTTTGTAGATCAATGCCGAATCGACGCTGATGATCTCTACAGGGTATTTCTGACGTAAGCGGATAGCTAAATCTGTTTTTCCTGACGCCGTTGGGCCCATTAAAAACAACGCTAAAGGTAATTTTTCAGTCATGATATTTTGTATTTGCTTCTCTGTTTTAGCGCTTTTTAGCAAAGGGCTTTGTGTCGCGACGTATTCAGCTAAAAAGACAAAGGTCGTCGCGAAAAAATTAAACCGTAAACGCGGCTATAGTCGCTGAAAAGTCGATAGGATTAACAAACTCTGGATCATCTAATGGAAGTAGACCATGCCAAAGTTGTTCTAGTTCCCCAACTAGTTGAACCGCTTCAGATAAAGTGTAGTCGCTTTTTACTTGTGCGGTTTGAATCCCGATCCAGTTAACCAAAGCTGACAACATGTCATTAGGTTGCTTCACTGCACCCTGGGCATTTATTGAAGCCGCGTAAGATAACAGATCTGGGATCAAAATTTGTAAGTTTTGCTGCCTTAAAGGAGAAGGCACGCCCATCACCATTACCGCCTCGCTGTTTCGCGCCTTAAGCTCAATCCCCAGTAATGCCAGAGTTTGACTCAGCGCCTTAGCAACTTCGACAAGTTCACTACCCAGCTTAATCGATAAAGGCACCAATAGTGGTTGGCTTTTTAACGCACCACCTCGAGTATCAAGCTGACCAACAACACGCAATAACTCAGCCTTAGCTAAGGAAACCAGCACACTGCCGTTCTTATTGCCCATTACCAGATACTGACGTTCCACAATCGAGACCGCTTTGCCCAAGTCCGTTACAGGTGCTCTTGGCTTTAAATGAACAGGATTCTGTTGAGCAGGCTTAGCTTCTTTATTTTCTTTATTTTCTAAGTTGTCTCTGGTTTCTACTGGTGCCACATGCTCTTGAGAAAGTGAAGGCTGTACAACTTGCTCATCAAAATCTGGCGTTTTCAGAAGCTCTGTATAGGCTTTCACTTCTCGCTTAGATGGCGCGGGTTCACCATGATGTTGGTGTGGCTCTTTCTCTTTTTTAGGTTCAGGTCGAGACTCAATCCACTCTTGGCGAGGAGAGCCTGTAAAGTTGCTTTCACTAGCAGACGAGCTTCGGCCAGCTAATGAACTTGGACTGGTTGATGAGCTTGGGCTAATTGATGAAACATAATGTCGCCCACCATCATTAACGCTGTGTTGAGGCTTATCAAAAGCGTGCTCTGATTCTGCTTTTCTCGGGTAGGCAGGCGTTTGCTCAATAGCGTGTCGCACCCTATCCGAAACTTGGGTTTGATCCGAACTGCTAGGCATTACGCTTTCTGGCTCAGCGAAACTTGCAACACCATCAACTGCAGAGCTCGTACTATCTTGCTGATGATGAATCACTTCTGACTGATGAAAAGCCGACTGATTGATTGGTGCAGCATCGATCTGCTTGCTCTGTGCTAAACCATCACTCAATGCTTGGTAAATAAAGTCATGCACAAGGCGCGCTTGATGAAAACGCACTTCATGTTTTGCAGGGTGGACATTCACGTCCACCTGATGTGGGTCGAGTTCAATGAACAACACATACGTCGCGAATTGGTCTGGACGCAGGCTGGTTTCGTAGCTTTGACGAATCGCATGGTTGATCAGCTTGTCACGCATCATACGACCATTCACATAGCAGTATTGCAGGTCGCTTTGCTGTCTGGCCCCTTCAGGTGTGGTGATCCAGCCATGAAGTTTTAGGCCTTGATGCTCAAGTTCGATCTTAAGCATATGACGAACAAAAGGATTGCCACATACCGCAGCGATTCGCTTTTCTGCTTGAACTTGTGTTTTTGCAGCGCGGTACTGACGAATCATCTTGCCGTTATGACGAAGGTTGATCGTCACATCAAAACGACTCAATGCGATGCGTTTAAGCAACTCATCAATATGGGTGAATTCAGTTTTCTCGGTGCGTAAGAATTTGCGGCGTGCTGGCGTATTAAAGAACAGGTCCAACACCTCAACCGAAGTGCCAATAGGATGCGCCGCAGGCTGCAGTTTCACCTGCATATCACGGCCTTCA
This sequence comes from Vibrio sp. 10N.247.311.12, assembly GCF_041467515.1. NCBI lineage: Bacteria > Pseudomonadati > Pseudomonadota > Gammaproteobacteria > Vibrionales > Vibrionaceae > Vibrio > Vibrio sp. 10N.247.311.12. The sequence continues at coordinate 4,834 of NZ_JBFSUV010000044.1, read as the reverse complement.
CTGTGTGCTGCCCAAGCTTGATCTTGAGTGGCAGGGCGTGAAGTCATGGTCAAGCGCGCAACCGAGCTAATACTCGCCAGCGCTTCACCACGGAAACCGAGGCTGACGATCGCCTCTAGGTCATCAAGAGTGTGGATTTTGGAGGTAGCATGACGACTCAGTGCCAAGGCAAGCTCATCTTTTACGATGCCTTTACCATTGTCACGAACGCGGATCATCTTGGCGCCACCTTTCTCGATATCAATATCGATACGAGTGGCACCCGAATCCAAACTGTTCTCAACCAACTCTTTTACAACAGAAGCGGGTCTTTCTACCACCTCACCCGCTGCGATTTGGTTAGCTAACCGAGCTGGCAGTATTTTGATCGTCATATTTATAGCTACCTTACTGCCATTGATGGAAACGCTGCTACGTTTGCACTAGTTCTTATTTTTTATCATTGATATACCTGAAGCTGTTTAGCATTCCCAAGACTACTTGTGAGGAATAATCAACACTTGGCCGATAGCTAGACTGTCAGATCTTAGCTTATTCGCTTGGCGAATGCTGTTGACGCTCACGCCGTATTTCGAAGCTATCTTGCCAAGGTAATCACCTCTTGCAACTTTGTGTTTGCGCAGAGGAACATCTTTAACTTCAACCGTAATACGTAACTTTTGGCCTACTCTCACCGTCTCTGATTTCAAACGGTTCTCACGTTTAATATCAGCCACCGACACTTTATAGCGGCTGGCGATCTTACCTAGGTACTCTCCAGACTTAACCGTGTGAGTGATGGTCTTAGTTTTAACCGCACTGCTTGATGATGAAGTTGAAGCACTGCCTGGAATCTTAAGTACTTGACCAATTGCTAGGCTGCTCGATTTCAGATTGTTGAACTTCATCAACGTCTGTGTCGACGTACCATACTTGCTCGCAATCACAGACAAAGACTCACCACGAGAGACTTTATGTTGGCTCACGCTGCCCGTTGATGACGTTGCGTTAGACAAGATAATCCCTTCAGGCGGGTTAGCCTTCAAATACTTAACCACCGCTTTAGTCACTGCTCGTGCCAATTTATCTTGGTGCGAACGTTGGAAAAGAAGCTTCTCTTCCGTCGGATTCGAAATAAAACCTGTCTCTACCAGTACTGATGGGATCTGTGGTGAACGTAATACTGCTAAGCTGGTGTTAATCGGCTTGCTATTGTGCAGTTTCGCAACCTTACCCATTTCAGACAGAATTGCCGTTGCCAGTTTGTAGCCCTCTTTTTGAGAGTGGCTAAACTGCAAATCAAGCAGGGTTTGGTTTACGTTCTTATCATCAATATTGCTTGTGAACGCTGCACCGCTACCACCAAGCAATTCAGACTGTTTCTCTTTATTCTCAATCCAACGAGAGATCTCTGTATTTGCGCGTCGAGTGTTCAATACAAACACTGAACCACCTCTTGGTTGAGGCGTCGTAAAGGCGTCGGCGTGAATAGAGATCAACAGGTGAGCTTCATTCTCTCGAGCAATCGCAACACGTCGATTCAGGTTCACAAAGTAATCAGCATTACGAGTCATACGAGTTTTGATCCCCGGGACCGCATTCAGTTGAGCTGCTAACTTCTTAGAAATACTCAGAGTCGCGTCTTTTTCGTATTTACGCGTAGGACCAATCGAACCTGGGTCTTCACCACCGTGGCCAGGATCAATCACAATTAGAATATCTTTCTGGCGCTTAACCTGATTAATGTTCTTACTTACCGTTGGCTTACTCGGTGTCGATGTCGCTTTACTTGCCGCACCATGAGGTAAGTCGATCACCAAACGGTGTCCATACTGACCACCTGGGGTCGGGCTCAGTTTGAATAATTCTGCTTTAGACGACTTCTTTAACTCAAAAACCAAGCGATAGGTGTTTTTGTCTGGCGGTGAGCTCTTACGAATCTTAGATAGAACAGGGCTGTCTTTCACCTCGACCGGTAACTTAGTCGCAAGACTGGTATTTTTTAAATCAACCACTAAGCGACTCGGGCTACTCAGGGTGAAATAGCTAAAGTCCGCTTCTGATTTTAAGTCGATAACCACACGAGTTTCTTCTGGAGAAGGCCAAACCCTTAAACTTTTCAGTGAGTTTGCAGAAACAAGTGAAGAAAACAGTATAGAAAAAACAGCAGCCATCATGGCCACTGTTGAAATAAGGCGTTTAGAAATCAACATAACTCCAACTGACTAAGTAAGCGCTGTCCGTATTCACTATTAGCGGTTAAAGAAACAATACGGTGATCGTCTTGGTAACGAATATCAATATCCAAATCGGCTTCTGGTAGCATCCCATAACCTTTCTCAGGCCACTCAACCAAACAGATAGCATCCGGCGTAAAATAGTCACGAATTCCCATAAACTCTAACTCTTCAGGATCTGCTAGGCGATAAAGGTCAAAGTGGTACACCTGCCAATCTGCAAGTTGATAAGGTTCAACTAGAGTATACGTTGGGCTTTTTACATTTCCTTGATGGCCAAGTGCTTTTACAAAGCCACGACTAAAGGTCGTTTTGCCTGCGCCAAGATCACCATGCAGATAAATAGTCGTCTGCTGTGAGCAAAGATTCGAAAGCTCCGTTCCTAATTGAATCGTTGCTTGTTCATCTTTCAAAGTAAATTGTTTCGTGCTCATGAATACGTTCTCTAAAAATCGATCGTTGACTATATAAAAATCAAAAGAACAAGAATAGTAAACCGTGATGCTTTTGGGAGACAAGCACTCAAGTGTAAGTTCTATGAAAAATACTGCTCAAAACGCGTCTGTTCTGGTCAACACCACTAAGATCCGTTAAGATCCGCCCCCATTTTTGCCGAACCTAATTTTAATTAGCCTTATCTCTAATTGTAAAACAGAGAAAATAAGAAATAAGCCATGAATCTAGACCATCTTGCTGAAAAAATTAAAATCTGGGGAAAAGAGCTGGGCTTTCAAAAAGTTGGCATCTGCGATGTTGATTTAAGTGAACACGAAGCCCCTCTTCAAGCATGGCTAGATGCTGGCAACCACGGCGAAATGGATTGGATGGCTCGACATGGGATGATGCGTGCACGTCCTGATGAACTTCACCCAGGCACAATTCGAGTGATCAGCGCTCGAATGAACTACCTACCACCAGAAGCTCAGTTCGCCTCTAACCTAAGCGATACCACTCAAGGCTACATCAGCCGCTATTCTTTAGGCCGCGACTATCACAAATTGTTCCGTAACCAGTTGAAAAAGCTAGGACAAAGAATTGAAAAAGAGGTCGAGGGTTTAGATTCACGCCCTTTCGTCGATTCAGCGCCCATTTTGGAAAGACCACTCGCTCAAAAAGCAGGGTTGGGCTGGACAGGTAAACACTCATTAATTCTTGATAAAGACGCTGGCTCTTGGTTCTTTCTAGGGGAGCTGTTAGTTAACATCCCTCTTCCCACGGATGAACCCAGTGTTGATGAGTGCGGCAAATGCACCGCATGTATCACTTCTTGCCCAACGGGTGCCATTATTGCTGATGGCGTAGTGGATGCTCGCAAATGTATCTCGTACTTAACCATTGAATATGATGGTGTGATCCCTGAAGAGTATAGAGATGCCATTGGTAACCGTATCTACGGTTGCGATGATTGTCAGTTAGTTTGCCCGTGGAATCGTCATGCCGAACTCACAGAGCAAACAGACTTTCACCGCAGAGAAGATTTCCAAGAAGCCGATCTGGTTTCACTTTCAAGTTGGGACGAAGCAACCTTCCTAAAGAAAATGGAAGGCTCAGCAATCAGACGTATCGGCCACACCCAGTGGTTACGCAATATCTTTGTTGCGATGGGCAATGCACCATTTCAACAACGCATTATTGAAACCCTGGAGTCTCATCAAGGCAAAAACGAAATGCTTGATGTGCATATTGAGTGGGCTTTGAATAAACAACTACAGCAGTTACCCAACGCTAGCAGTGTGCAAGAAGATAGCTCTACGCAGAAAAATAGCTGTGTGCAAAAAAGTAACAGCAAAATCTCCACCAAAAAGCACAGACTGATACGTATAGTAGAGAAAGGACTACCAAGAGACGCCTAGCCCTTTTGGTATCAACGATTGACAGCGACACCCACAACGATAGTCCAATATTTAAGACAACTCGTTGCACATAATTTTAGAACAATGTTTGACCTTGTTCTCAATTCTAACAATGTGGAAAAAATTCAGAACTCTCGTAAACTTCCGACACCCGAGCAAAGTTAAACACAGTACCGATAAATGATTAAGATCAAAAAACAACAAGTTAACGATCTTTTATTAAATCCAAGATAGGCATCCAACTTGATAAAAAACAACAAGTTACGATCTCTGCAATTCATCTAATATATTGAAAACAAGAAAGATCTTTTAGGGATATGTAAAGAATTAAGACTGAAATAACTTTATCAACCAAGTTATCCACACCTAACATTTTGTGGATAAGTCTGTTTATAGATGTGAAAAACCTCAAGTATCTGCTTCAGAGACCTGATGTTTACTAGCATTCCAGTTGCTAAGAAAAATTTAAGACAAAAAAATATCCACCATGATGGAGGATTATTTGCTTTTTGGGGGGATTATGCTTCGCAGCATTAAAGAAAGAGCGTGACCTTTGTGGTCGCCTTTAAACACAGAGGTTTAAAGTACTTATTAGCTTTTTTAGAAGAAAGCTGGAGCGATACATCGGGTTCGAACCGATGACCTCAACCTTGGCAAGGTTGCGCTCTACCAACTGAGCTAGTATCGCATAAGTTAACCGCTATCGCGTTTAACTGTAATGTGGTTGCGGGAGCCGGATTTGAACCGACGACCTTCGGGTTATGA
>NZ_JBFSUV010000043.1:0-47206 GCF_041467515.1 Vibrio sp. 10N.247.311.12 | reverse complement strand
TATGCAGCGGATTGCAAATCCGTGGACCTCGGTTCGACTCCGGGAGGCGCCTCCACTATTCAAAGTTGAAAGGCCAGCAGAAATGCTGGCCTTTTTGCTATCTGAAATTCTAAACCCTCATGCTATGTTCAAACTTCCACGTATGCTCTCTAATCAGTAGCACCACTAGGAACAAGCTATATCAGATCACTTTTGTGCCGGTCTTTTCCTTATGTAAACCTATTATTTGCTAAACAACCAACAGCATCTGTTAACCAATTGCGCCGTTTGTGAGTGGAATGAGTGGGGAATGGAAAAGGGCGACTGTCTTTTGCGTCATTAAATTCTTCATATTTATACATAGTTGCTCATGATCCTGTAACGCTTTCATGAGTTATTACACTTATTATGACCACAAATGAAAATGATTGTCATTTACTTGTGTTACTGCTAACCTATTGTGAAACTTTACAACATCTTATCTACTGCACGAAAGTGTATATAAAACCCCGCTAAACCTTATTAAACCTACGGTTATTCGTTTGCTTCGTATGATAAATCAGCAGATCTACCTCTTTTGTCCTACCCCTTTAGGGTAGTTCGATTTCGTAATTGATTTACATCATATTTTCATTTTCTTTCATAATTCATTATTCGCTCAGTTAAGAAATATATAACCTTCAGGAATTCTTATGAGCAAGATGAAGCTAGTCGTAATCGGTAACGGGATGGTCGGCCATCGCTATATCGAAGATTTAGTCGAGAAGACAGACGTTGCTAACATGGACATCACAGTCTTCTGTGAAGAGCCTCGCGTAGCCTATGATCGTGTACACCTTTCTTCTTACTTTTCACACCATACTGCGGACGAACTTTCTTTAGTTAAAGAAGGCTTCTACGAGAAACACGGCATCAACATGCTGATCGGTGAGCGTGCTATTAACGTTAACCGTGAAAAGAAAACAGTTTACTCAAGTACTGGTCGTGAAATTCAATACGACAAGCTAATCCTTGCTACAGGTTCATACCCATTCGTTCCGCCAATCAAAGGTAACGAAGGTAAAGACTGTTTCGTTTACCGCACAATCGAAGACTTGAAAGCTATCGAAGCAACCGCTAAGAATTCTAAATCTGGTGTGGTTGTTGGTGGTGGTTTGCTTGGTCTTGAAGCTGCAGGCGCACTAAAAGCTCTTGGTGTAACCACGCACGTTGTTGAGTTTGCTCCAAAGCTAATGGCTGAGCAGCTTGACCAAGCGGGTGGTAACCAACTTCGTCAAAAAATCGAACGTATGGGCGTTAACGTACATACAAGTAAGAACACGCTTGAGATTGCTCCTGAAGGCACTGAAGCTCGTAACGTAATGCGCTTTGCAGACGGTACAGAGCTAGAAACTGATTTCATCGTATTCTCTGCTGGTATTCGCCCACAAGACAAACTTGCTCGTCAAATGGGGCTGGGTATTGCACCACGTGGCGGTATCGAGATTAATGATCACTGTCAAACGACAGACAAAGACATCTACGCAATCGGTGAGTGTGCGTCTTGGAACCAAACGTTCTACGGCCTAGTGGCTCCTGGTTACAAAATGGCAACGGTAGCGGTTGACCACGTTGTTGGTAACGAAAGCACATTTGAAGGTGCTGACATGTCTGCGAAGCTTAAGCTTTTGGGCGTGAAAGTAGGCTCTATCGGCGATGCGAACGGTCGTACTCCTGGCTGTAAGAGCTACGTTTACCAAAACGAAGAACAAGAAGTTTACAAGCGTCTAATCGTTTCTGAAGACAACAAGAAGCTGCTTGGTGCAGTAATGGTTGGTGACACGTCTGACTACGGTGATCTTCTACAGCTTATGCTGAACGAAATCGACCTACCAGAACACCCAGATGCATTGATTCTTCCTGCTCATGCTGGTGCTGAAAAGCCAACACTTGGCGCGGATTCTCTTCCTGAGTCTGCTGTTATCTGTTCTTGTTTCGATGTGACTAAAGGCAAGATCGCTCAAGCGGTTGCTGAAGGTCACCACACAATCGGTGATATCAAAGCAGTAACAGGCGCAGGTACTGGTTGTGGTGGTTGTATTCCACTAGTGACTTCAGTACTAAACGCTGAACTTGCTAAAGCTGGTGTTGAAGTGAAGAACGACGTGTGTGAGCACTTTGCATACTCTCGCCAAGAGCTTTTCCACCTAATTCGCATCGAAGAAATCAAAACGTTCGATGAGCTATTAGAGAAATACGGTAAAGGCTACGGCTGTGAAGTATGTAAGCCTCTAGCAGGTTCTATCCTTGCTTCTTGCTGGGGTGAACACATCCTTAAGCCTGAATTAGTGAAGCTGCACGATACCAACGACAACTTCCTAGGTAACATGCAAAAAGACGGTACTTACTCTGTAATCCCTCGTATGGCGGGTGGTGAAGTAACACCTCAAGCACTAAGCGTTCTTGCTGATGTTGCTGCTGAATACAACTTGTACACCAAGATCACAGGTGCACAACGTATCGGCCTATTTGGTGCTCAGAAAGATGACTTACCAGCAATCTGGAAGAAGTTAATCGCTGCAGGTTACGAAACGGGTCAAGCTTACGCAAAAGCACTTCGTATGGCGAAAACATGTGTAGGTTCTACTTGGTGTCGTTACGGCGTTCAAGATTCAGTTGGCCTATGCGTGATGATCGAGAACCGTTACAAAGGCATCCGTACTCCTCATAAGATGAAGTTTGGTGTGTCTGGCTGTACTCGTGAGTGTGCTGAAGCTCAAGGTAAAGATTTAGGTATTATTGCGACTGACGCAGGTTGGAACATGTATGTATGTGGTAACGGTGGTATGAAACCCCGTCACGCAGACTTACTGGCAAGCGACCTAGACCAAGAAACGCTAATCAAGTACATCGACCGTTTCATGATGTTCTACATCCGCACGGCTGCGCCACTACAACGTACTTCGGTATGGATGGACAACCTAGAAGGTGGTGTTGATTACCTACGTGAAGTGATTGTAGACAACAAGCTTGGTATCAATGACCAACTTGAAACTGACATTGCTGGCCTAGTTGATAACTTCGCTTGTGAATGGACAGATACAATCAACGACGAAGCTCAACTTAAGCGCTTTGCACACTTCATCAATGCTGATGACCGCGATGATAACGTTGTGTTTGTTGAAGATGGTCGTGAACAACACCGTCCTGCGACATTCACTGAGAAACACCCTGAAGCCATTACTTCAAAGCATCAGGGCGACATCATTCACGTAGAATCTGTTTAAGGGGAGACGACATCATGGCATTTACCAAAGTTTGTAAGATCGAAGACATTATCCCAGGTACAGGTGTTTGTGCGTTGGTTAGTGGTGAGCAAGTAGCTGTATTCCGCCCAACGAAAGCTGAAGAAGTATTCGCGATTAGCAACACAGACCCTTACTTCCAGTCAAACGTGTTATCACGTGGCTTGATTGTTGAGCACAAAGAAGAGCTTTGGGTAGCAAGCCCACTTAAGAAGCAACGCTTTAACCTAGCAACAGGTGTGTGCATGGAAGACGAGAACTTCAACGTGAAAGCGTACAAAGCTCGTGTTGCCAAAGGCGCTGTAGAAATCTCTGCTTAATCTTCGGATGAGTAAGATTTGATAGTTCAAGGGTTCTAGTTCTCGATATTGCCTTAACTCGGCAACTAGAGCCTTTTCCTATCCAATTTTAACTTTTAATTTAAACTTTTTAAGGACAACCTTATGTCTCCTGATTACAAACCAGCTGAATTCGTTCAAACGATGATTGATGTGGGTGAAGCGAAAACGAAAACAAGTACTCGCGATCTTCTGATTCGAAGCACTATGGCTGGTATCATCCTTTCTCTAGCGGTTGTTGTTGCTATTACAGCAATGGTTCAAACCGGTATTGGCCTTGTTGGCGCACTTGTGTTCCCAGTTGGCTTCGTCATTCTAAGTGTAATGGGTTATGACCTAGTAACTGGCGTATTCGGCCTTGCACCTTTAGCGAAATTCGACAACCGCCCAGGTATTACTTGGGGTCGTATCCTACGTTGTTGGGGTATTGTTGGTCTTGGTAACCTTATCGGTTCTTTGATTGTTGCTTTCCTTGTTGCAGTATCACTAACGGGTAACTTCTCTTTAGAACCAAACGCTGTTGCTCAAAAGTTCATTGCTGTTTCTACAGGTCGTAGCCTAGGTTTTGAAAACATGGGTATGGACGGATGGATCACGTGTTTCGTACGCGGTATCTTCTGTAACCTTATGGTATGTCTAGGTGTGATTGGCAACATGACTGCACGCACAGTATCTGGCCGTGTAGCAATGATGTGGTTCCCAATCTTCATCTTCTTCGCACTCGTATTTGAGCACACAGTAGTAAACATGTTCCTATTCCCACTGGGTATGATTCTTGGCGCTGACTTCGGTATTGCGACATGGTTGAACTTCAACCTTATCCCAACAATCCTAGGTAACATCGTTGGTGGTCTATTAATGACGTGTGTTCCTCTATACCTAACTCACGCTAAAACTGCGCCTTCTCTAGGTGCTAAGTAATTAGATAGTTCTAGGTTAATGAGCAACTAATAATGTGTGTTAAGCCCCAAGCTGTTGATTTGGGGCTTTTTTGATCTTAACACTCTCTACTTTGATAACCGTGCACCTAAGGCGAGCAATGTGTGCTTGATGATGGTGCAAATGTCAGGGTTTTCCAACGTAATAGATTGTTTTGTTATATAAACTTCTATCTTGATTAGAATTAATCGTAAAGTTTTATGGCAACAACTGATAGTCTAAGAAGTAGGGATATTGGTGATTCATACAACGATGAATCGTCATACAGAATTAAGCTTGAAATATAACAAGCTAACTTTCGGAGCAAAGCATGTCAGAAGTATCGCCATCGAATGTTAAAACAGGAAACACAGGATTTGTTTCATTAGTAGGTGCAGGTCCGGGCGACCCAGACTTACTTACGTTAAAAGCGGCACGAGTGATTCAACAAGCAGACGTGTTGGTTTATGACCGTTTGGTATCAAAAGATATTTTGGAGATGGCTAATCCAGAAGCGGAAATGTTGTATGTGGGCAAAAAGCTCGATCATCACTGTGTACCGCAAGATCAGATCAACCAACTATTAGTGACCAAAGCGCAAGAGAACAAGCACGTAGTACGCCTAAAAGGTGGTGACTCGTTTATCTTTGGCCGTGGTGGTGAAGAGTGTGAAACGCTAGCTGAGAATGACGTGAGATTTGAAGTGATTCCGGGCATCACAGCTGCTGCCGGAGCAACGGCTTATGCGGGCATTCCGTTGACGCACCGTGATCATGCACAAAGCGTGCAGTTTATTACAGGTCACTTGAAGAAAGATGGCGAAGATATTGACTGGCAATCTCTTGCTCAGCACAACCATACCATCGTGTTTTACATGGGCTTGAAAGAGAGTCCGAACATTCAGAAGAATCTACTCGATAATGGTATGCGAGCTGACATGCCAGTTGCGATCATCGAAAACGGTACACGCCAAGAACAAAAGGTGTTTAGAGGTGGGTTACGTGATTTAGCTGACCTTGCGAGCGTCGCAAAGAGCCCAGCGCTGATTGTTGTAGGCAGCGTGGCTCAGCTCCATGAAAAACTTGCTTGGTTTAACAAATAAGCTTGATCGTTTGACCTTCTAATTGGATCTCTAAGCCACTACTGAGTCCATCAAGAATCAAATACTGCAGCGGCTGCCTTGTCGCTGCATTTCTTGTTGGCGCATCGGCATTTCGTCAATGATATTGGTGATCTGTTTCCAATCTGTTTTGCCACTCCATCGGTGCTTCTCTTTCCCGTCTTTACCAATCAAAACAGCGGTATGTGATCCTTTCGGGATCTCGTAAATACTGGTGACTGCTTCTAAGTTAAACTCTTCTTCTAACCAAGTTGGGACTGTGTAACCACTCTCAGCAATAACCATAATGACGACATCTCGTTCGTCCAATTGACAGTTATTGAGCAACACTTCATTCAGAAACTCTTTAACGATTGAATCTTCCTTTGGAGCGAAATAAATCACACTGCGGTGTGGCAAAGGCTTTGAGTGAGAATAAACGGGGTAGGCGAGTACTGAATTGATGGTTAAGCTCATGATTATTACCGTGCTGATGGTCAGTAGTTTAAGCAAACTAAACCAGCTACCAGAGTTTGATGGTTGATTTAAAGTTTGCATCGCTTTGGTTGTGTCGATGCTTACGATCGAATTGTGTGTTTGTCGGTGCAGCATTGCCAACCTCCCTTTAAAAACTCTAAGCCTGAGTACGATTTGAACGCTACGTAAAGAAGAAGGTGAAGATCAGAACCACCTAAGAAACGCTCAAAACAAATCCACTTACAATAAGCATAGTTAGGATTACGTAAAGACACTTAGCTTTACGCTAAAGATATTAGATTTACGTTAACGATAGCTGGCAGGTTCATTTTTATTGAGTAAAGCGACTCGCATTTTACAATTGAATAGAATAGGGTATACGGAAAATCTAAAGGTATGAATTTATGGAAAACATAGCAATTTTGGTCGACGTTCAGAACGTTTACTACACGACGCGCGACAAATACCGTTCTAACTTCGACTATAACCAGTTTTGGTATGTTGCCACGGAAGGGCGTAACGTTATTGCAGCTAATGCTTACGCAATCTCAAGCCAAGATCCAAAGCAGCGTCAATTTCATCATATCCTTCGTGGTGTGGGCTTTAATGTGAAGTTAAAGCCGTTTATTCAGCGTCGAGATGGCAGTGCAAAAGGCGATTGGGATGTGGGTATTGCGTTAGACGCGATAGAACTTGCTGAGACGGTTGATACGATTGTTTTGGTATCAGGAGACGGTGATTTCGAAATCCTTGTAGAGCGAATCAAAGAGCGCTTTGGCAAGCCTGTTGAAGTGTATGGTGTTCCCGGGTTAACTGCTCAAAATCTTATCGATTCTGCATCAAAATTTGTACCGATTGAAAAAGATTTTCTTCTATAGAGGAAATCGGGCACTTTATAATTGAAATCAATAATAACGATAATTAGAATGCAAACAGTTCTTATTTATCGGTATGTGTAATGTCTCGCGTTTTAGTTGTTGATGATGATATTCAGTTGTGTGAATTACTGGGTGAAGTGTTAGAAAATGAGGGGTATCACGTTGATACTGTTCATTGCGGTGAATCCGCGCTTGAGTTTATTCAATCTCACCCTGTCGATTTGGTTCTACTCGATGTAATGCTTCCGAACCTAAGCGGCATTCAAGTAGCAAGACGTATTTGTCAGCGTTTTGCTACTCCCATTCTTATGCTAACCGCGCTTAACGACGATGCCTCAATGCTCGATGGCTACCAAGCAGGCGCCGACCAGTACATCGCTAAACCTTTCAATGTTCCTGAACTCTTAACCCGTATTAAGGTGATCTTGCGTCGAGTGGGTTTTGAACGCCAAAGACAATCTTTAGCTTCCTCTAATCACGGCTTGTGTGAACAACTCTCTCGTTTGCCATTAACTGGCACTGAAAAAGACTTGCTTGATTATTTGGTCAAAAATGACGGTATTGTCGTCTCAAAATCTGATCTGCAAATCCATGTACTCAAGAAAGAATTGTGTCCCTTCGATCGTAATTTAGATATGCATATCAGCAATATACGTAGAAAGCTCGTTCAGGCAGGTTTGTCTAAACAACATATAAAAACCGTTCGTGGTAAAGGTTACAGTTACCTAGAGTCGGTCGGAGCATGAGTAAAAAACTGCTGCGTTGCCCTGATTTTATTGCTAAGCGTAAAGACGGACTCACTTTCCAACTGTTCAGTTACCTGACCGTCATTTTGGTGAGTATTTTGATCCTGCAAGGTGTCGCTGAAAGAGCCTTGATGAAAGCGCTGCTTAAAGTCCCAGAATCGGTAAAAGAGGAAATGCTCGACCTTGCTTACCAAGCGAATGTGTTGATCGAAGAAGGGGACATGGATGAACTCGCGGACTGGGGTAATGCTCAGCAGTATTATCTGTTCGTCATTGATAAAGACAATCGTCCGATCACACATCGTCACATGCACCCACATTTTGAATTTAAGCTCAAATACTTAAGAACGTTAGATCACCAACTTAGTGATCGTGTGAGTAAGCCGATCTTCGGCCTACCACTGGATAACGGTAAAACACTGGTTATCCAACTACCGCACCAGTTTCATCCCGCAAAATCTTTTGCGCCATATTCCTATATGCTTAAAGCATTGATTGCATTGGTCGTATTGTCTCTGTTCTCGATTATCATGGCCAAAAGCCTTCAGCAACCGTTGGATAGATTGAGAGAAGCGAGCCGCAGACTGGCTCAAGGTGACTTCACGGTCAGTGTGGTGTCGGAGTTGAACTCCACCACGCGTGAATTCAACGAGCTTGCACACGATTTTGATTATATGACCTTTGAGATTAAATCTCTGGCTGAAAAGCAACGTTGTTTGATTCGTGATGTCTCACACGAGTTAAGAACACCATTAGCAAGGCAAAACCTCGCACTACACCTGCTGCGCAGCAAGGTTGATGATAAAAGCATTGGTTTGCTAGAACGAATGGAAAATGAAACAGAAGAGATGAATAAGCTGGTGGGTGAGATACTTGAATTTAGCCGCTTAGAAACCTCTCGCTATGACTCCAAGTTAAGTTTAATGCACCTTGAGCACTATTGTTCAATGTTGATCGCGCAGATGCAAAACGATTTAAAACCGAATCAAACTTTGATTGGTTCCCTAGAGACGCCGATATCAATGGTGAACGTTGATGAGAGGCTACTGCTTCGAGTCATTGGTAACTTGGTCGGGAATGCCATTAAATACGCGGGTGAGAACGCTCATGTGGTCGTGACGACATACGAACAGGTAATGGATAGACGTTACAGTGTAATATCTGTAGAAGATGACGGTGATGGTATTCCTGATAACAAGATTGCAGGTATATTCGACCCGTTTACTCGTATTGAATCAGCAAGAGACAAACGGTCTGGTGGCTACGGTCTGGGCCTTGCGATTGTTAAAGAAGCGATGGGTGTGATGAATGGACATGTAACTGCTGAGAATAGAGAAGGTGGGGGGCTGAGAGTGAACTTGATGTTCCCAATCGGTGATTAGCTTTCCCTATTGATAATTACCTTAAATTGATAACTGTCCCAACTCAGTAGTACTGACTTAAGCGATACCCAATAAAAACGCCACTGCATCTGCAGTGGCGTTTTTCTTTATGCGCTTTGGTATGGGCTAGGCGTAGCCATTAATTACGCCTGAGCTTGAAGACAAGAGCATAAGATAAGCGAGACTATGCCTGTTGGCGAGCTAGCTTAACTTCTTCTTCTTTCTCACCGGCTGCTGGGTCGTTGAAGCGAGACTCGTCTAGAGCGCCTTCAGACTTAGCAACGATGATAGATACGGCACTATCACCTGTGATGTTTACAGCGGTACGAATCATATCAAGAAGGCGGTCAACACCCATGATTAGAGCAATACCTTCAAGCGGCAGGCCAACTTGGTTCAATACCATCGCTAGCATAACAAGACCAACACCAGGGACACCTGCAGTACCAACAGACGCCAGTGTCGCCGTTAGGATAACCATTAGGTAATCACCCATTGAAAGGTCGATGTTGTACGCTTGCGCGATAAACGCCGTCGCAACACCTTGCATGATTGCAGTGCCGTCCATGTTCACAGTTGCACCTAGTGGTACTGTGAAAGAAGCGACTTTGTTGTCTACGCCCATACGGTTCTTAGCCGTTTCCATAGTTACTGGAATTGTTGCGTTCGAAGATGCTGTTGAGAATGCAAACATGATTGCATCTTCCATCTTACGTAGGAACGTAATCGGACTAAGACCTGTGAATCCTTTAAGCATCGCACTGTAAGTCACCAAGCCATGCAACAGCAGGGTACCAGCAAGCACTAAGAAGTATTCTGCTAGGTTCCAAATTGCACCTAAGCCAAGGCCAGAGAACAGTTTCGCCATCAAGAAGAATACGCCGTAAGGAGCAAGGTTCATTAGTAGCGCAACTAGCTTCATGATCACTTCGTTTAGATCAGAGAAAACTGCAGCGATACGTTCACCGGGTTTGCCCGCTGCACTGATTGCGATACCAAACAACACTGCAAATACGATAACTTGTAACGTTTTGCCCTCAGCCATCGCCTGAATAGGGTTGGTTGGGAACATGTCGATGATTACTTGGCCCAGAGAAGGGGCATCCGCTGATTTGAAAGAGCTCGCAGCAGTAAGATCCGCACCAGCTCCAGGTTGGAACAGGTTACCGATAGTTAATGCTAGAGTGATGGCAACGGCAGTAGTACCGATATAAAGTGCAAGCGTTTTGCCACCCATACGGCCAAGAGTTGATAAGTCTTTAAGAGAACTTGTACCGCACACTAGTGAAACGAAGACTAGAGGCACAACAAGCATTTTTAAACTGGCGACAAAGATTTGTCCGCCCACTTCAAAGAGTCCGTTAACGATGTAGTTGTTAACAAATCCGTTGTCTGCAAAAAGGGATTGAATGGCGAATCCCGTTAATATACCTACGACCATACCGAGGATTACTCGACCAGTCAGAGACATAGGTTTCTTGGTATTCATTTAGAACACTCCTTATTATTTATAACTTTGATACCTTTTCAAAGTGAGCAGGAGATTAGCAGTCGGATAATCAATTCGAAAAACAAAAAATGAGTTTGGAATTATAGATGTGATCAAAATCACTGATAATTGTGTAAATTAAACAAATAAAAACAAAATAATTCACTATTAATTTACATCTATCGAGGGTTTTATACATAAATTTGTCGTTTCAAAGGTAGTAAATAAGAAGAGATGATTTTCTTATCAATCTTCACGTCTTCAATTGACTGAACAAATACCGTTGTTTCAAAAAATTCGGTGAAGATAACCAGTCGATTTACGTCCATGAGCCTTAACTATTTGTATTAAATGGTTTTGTTGAACTCCTCAAATATGACTCACCGACAGGCCTTTACAAAACTTTACGAATGCAAAGAATGTAAATTTAATGCAAATGGTAATAGTTATCACTTATATTCACTCCCGAAATAATTCAGTGGTACCGGCAACGGTTCAGCGAACACATCGAATAAATAACAAAGTGTTCGTCTAAAAGAATAAAAGCGGAGTAAAGGACATGTTTTCAAAGAGCCCATTGGCTTTAGTGATCGGCGCAGTATTAGCTTCACCAGCAGTATTGGCAGAAACAGTAAAAACAGACGAGCATATGGTTGTTGAAGGTCGTGACTACGGTTATAAAGCCGACACGAACACAACAGCAATGCGCATGGAGGCGACTCAATTAGAGACTCCGGGACAAGTTTTAGTAATCGATGAGCAAATCATCGATGAACAGCGTGCAACAACGCTTGGTGACGTGCTTAAGAATGACGCGAGTGTAAGTGCTGGCGGTACAAGCCGTAACCGTGAACGTTTCTCTCTACGTGGTTTCTCGGTAGAAAGCTCTTCGGGCTTCCTTAAAAATGGCCAGCAACATTGGTCTCACTACCGTCAACCAATCGAACTGCTAGAGCGTGTTGAAGTACTAAAAGGACCTTCTGGTCTTCTTTACGGTATTTCTGCACCAGGTGGTTTGATCAACATGGTAAGCAAAAAGCCAACTTACGATACGCAAGTAAGTGTTAGCCAAGATATTGGTTCTAATGACCATTCTCGTACAACGGTAGACGTAAGTGGCGCTTTGAACGACGCTGAAACTCTACGTGGTCGCGCGATTCTATCTAAAGAAAGCTACGGCTCTTGGAGAACTTATGGTGACGGAACTGAACCACAAACAGAACGTTTTGTTGGGGGTGTATTCGTTGATTACGATGTAACTGAAGACGTGACAGTTTCTGTTCATTACGACAAAACTAACGACGAAGGTAGCGTAGATTCTGGCGCTTTATACACGCTAGACGGCAACCGAGTAGGTAGCGACAAGCACATCTGGGATGCACAGTGGTCACAGATCGAGAATGATGTTGAGAACGTTGGTTTTGATATTGCTGCTAACCTGACTGATACATGGTCATTAAAAACAGGTTTCAACTACCAAGATTTCGAACGTATTGATATGGAAAGCTACCCAAGCTTTTCAAATATGAATCCTGATGGTACGGGCACCGTGACTCAAGGCGGTAACTACCGTCATGATAAATGGCGTTTCAGAACGGCTTACGTTGATCTAACAACAACCGCTGATCTTGCGGGCACAGAGCACCAACTATTATTCGGTGCTAACTGGTTAGGCTACAGCTATTACCGTGGTATGGATCGTTTCAGCAGCGGCGAATACGCGCCAGATGCAACGGTACCAGCACCGTCAGTGGGTCCAACATCGCTAGGCAAGATGAGCACTTACGATACTTGGGGTTTCTACATTCAAGATCTGATTACTATCAATGACGAATGGCAAGTTCTTGCGGGCGCTCGTTTCGACCGTAAAGTAAGTGATGGCGTTGCAGAAGAAAACGTAGCACCTAAGCTTGGCGTGATTTACCACCCGGCATCAAACGGTAGTATCTACGCTTCTTACTCTGAAAGTTTCGAACCACAAGGTGTTGTGTCTAGCGGAAGCCGCAACTACACCAACGATGGTGAACTTCTTGACGCAGCAACGGGCGTGTCTTACGAAGTCGGTACTAAGTGGGAACTGATGGACGAACGTCTATTCGTTTCTGGTGCGGTATTCGATATTACCCAAGAAAACATTTCAATGGATGTAGAAGACACTTCATCAGGCGATTGGACGAAGACACAAGGTGGCGAACAAGTTCACCGTGGTGCTGAGCTAGCCGCACAAGGCTTTATTTCAGAGCGCTTCTCAATGTCTGGTTCTGCAATGTACTTAGATGCTGAAATCACGAACCATGAAACATATGAAGGTAACCGTCCAGTAGACGTACCTGAGTTTGCAGCAAGCGTTTGGTCTACCTATGCAGCAACAAACGAAGTTGATGTGAACCTGGGTCTTATCTACGAAGGTTCTCGTTACGGCGATAGCGCGAACACATTCAAGAAAGACGGCTACGCACGTGTAGATATGGGTGCTGCATACACGCTTAAGTACGACGATTCTCTTGATTTCGTAGCGCGTCTAACAGTCGAGAACGTATTTGATAAAGAATACCTAGCGGGTGGCGGTTCAACATCTTCAAACCACCAATTTGCTGAAGACGTAGTAATCGGCGAAGGCCGTAACTACATGGCGACTTTACAGGTAAAATACTAATTTGTTAGTAGGGTACTATTGTTAGCCTGAATACTAAGGGGAAAGTTTCGGCTTTCTCCTTTCGTGATTCTGCTATTCAGTAAAATATCCCTAGTAATGCGAGTGACTTTTAATGATAATGAGAGTGCTTATCAATAATAGTATTTATCAATAAAATGTATTTGACCTTCTTCTATAGTAAATGACTACAATTATGAATCTTTTAAAAACTAGCCTAGCGCTTGCCATCAGTTTGGTTGCAACGTCTTCTATGGCAAACAGCTTGGATCAAGCTCAATCAATTCAAAACAAGACCAATAACGCGTCGGCTTCGAGCCAAAAGGTTATTGATAAAAGCTCACAAGCGACTTTAATGCTGCAAGCTGAGATTGAGCGTCTGCAAGAAGAAGTTAAAAACCTAGAAATCTATCACGATCACCTTGCTGCATTAGTTGAGAGCCAAAACCAAGAAGCTCAAAGCATTGAAGAGCAGATCGAAGAAATCAAATACACACGCCAAGGTGTTGTGCCATTGATGTATCAAATGATCGATGGTCTTGAACAGTTGGTAGAGAAAGACGTGCCGATTAAGAAAGAACAGCGTCTAGAAAGAGTAGAAAAGCTACAAGCAATGATGACTCGTGCTGATGTGAGTGATGCTGAGAAGTATCGTCGTATCCTGGAAGCTTACCAAATCGAGATGGACTACGGCATCAAGCTCGGTGCTTACCAAGGCCGCGTTGCATTGAGCAACGACAGAACGATTGAAGCTGACGTGTTGCACCTAGGTCGTATCTCTTTGGTGGCTCGTAACCTAAATGGCAGCCAATATTGGTCTTGGAATCAAACACAAAATCAGTGGCAAGAGCTAGATTCTTCAATGAAATCTGAGCTAGATAAAGCTTACGACATTGCAAGCCAACAAGCGGCGCCAAGCCTAATTACTTTACCTGTTTCTTTAACTGTTGCGGAGGTTAAGTAATGAACTTAAAGCCATTAGCAGCATTGCTTTGCATTACATCACTTTCATTTTCAGCTTTCTCTGCATCAGATACGACGGCTCAGCTAGTTAATAAAGCAAAATCAGAGAGTCGAACTCAAGCTTCTCACAACGTAGTGCGTGAAGCTGATTTCAAAAAGACAGAACAAGAACTGAAAGCGATCAAAGCTCAGCTTGAAGCGAAGCGTACGTCTATCCAAGGTGCGACAGATGTTCTGACTCAAACGTTCAGTGATAACGAAAACAAGCTTGCTCGCTTAGAAGAGAAGCTGCGTTTAGAAACCGGTAGCTTAGGCGAGCTGTTCGGTGTCGTTCGTCAAAACGCAAAAGAACTCGGCGCAGAGCTTAGCTCAACCGTGAATAGTGTTGATCGTGCTGAACACACTGCAACTGTTGATCAAATCATTGATGCTAAATCACTGCCTTCAATGCCACAGCTGACCGGTTTGTGGATGAGCATGGTTGAACAGATCCAAGCGAGTTCTGAGCTTAGCAAATCTCAAATTGCATTCATTAATGGTGAAGGCAATACAAACAAGGTTGACGCTTACCGACTAGGTTCGATTGGTCTTGTGACAGAGCAAGGCTATGTTAGCTGGAACACTCAGCGTGAAGATGCGATCGCTTACCTTAAGCAACCACAAAATGGTCCAACGTTAGCGTCACTTTCTTCGTTAGCGAATGGTGAAGTATCTAACGTGGTTGTCGATCCTTCTCGCGGGTTTATGCTAGAGCAATTAGCACTTACGCCAAGTTTAACTGACCGTCTACAAGCGGGTGGTGTGGTTGGTAAAGTGATTCTTGGCCTACTAGCTATTGGTCTAATCATCGCATTAGTTCGTGGTGTCTCTCTTGCTATCGCACGCCAGAAAATTCGCGCGCAACTTAAGAACCCTGAGCAAGCGGGTGATAACCCACTAGGTCGTGTTCTTGCGATGTACAACAAGGAACAAAACCAAACGGTTGAAGCGTTAGAGTTGCGACTTTTAGAAGCGGTAGTTGATGAGCAGACTCACCTAGAGAAAGGTCTATCGATGCTTAAGCTATTGGCGGCACTAGCACCAATGTTGGGCCTTTTAGGTACAGTAACCGGCATGATCGAAACATTCCAAGTGATCACTCAGTTTGGTAATGGCGACCCTAAAGTTATGGCGGGTGGTATCTCGATGGCGCTTGTAACTACGGTACTTGGTCTGGTTGCGGCAATGCCTCTTCTACTGGCACACAACATTCTTAGCACTCAAGCAGAAAACATTCGCAATATTCTTGAGAAGCAAGGTATTGGTCTTGTTGCTGAGCAGGCTGAAAAGACCGTTGAATCAAACGCTGTTGTTTCACCAGTTGGGACTGCTGCGTAATGGATATTTTGTCGGGTTCTCTATTACCAGCGAGTTGGTTAACGAGTGACTGGCTGCTGTCTTTATCAAGCTTTATGGAGCAGGGCGGTTTCGTCCTGTGGTGGCTAGCGGCTGTCGTCCTAGTGTATTGGGTGCTTGTGGTAGAACGTGTGCTTTATCTTGCGTTCTACTTTCCTAAGCAACGCCAAGCTTGGATAGCGAAATGGCATGAAAGAGAAGATCACTCTTCTTGGCATGCCAAAGCCATTCGTGAAGGTTGGTTAGGGCAAGCGAGTATCTTGCTTAACCAAAACTTGAATTTTATTAAGCTGTTAGTCGCTATTTGCCCGATGTTGGGCTTGCTAGGCACTGTAACCGGTATGATCTCTGTTTTTGATGTTATGGCGACACAAGGCAGCAGTGACCCTAAATTGATGGCTTCAGGTATCTCGTTAGCAACACTGCCAACCATGGCAGGCATGGTTGCAGCGTTAGCGGGCATGTTCGTTCACGCTCGCTTAGCGAAAGTATGTAACCGCTTAGAATTGAAATTAGAAAAATCTTTAAGGAGTCAACGATGAGACTCGGTCGACGTCATTCTAAAAACGAAGAGGCTCAAATAGACCTTACTTCGATGCTTGATATTGTCTTTATCATGCTTATTTTCTTTATTGTGACCAGTTCATTTGTTCGTGAATCAGGGGTGGAAGTCAATCGCCCACAAGCTTCTAACGTAGTAAGCCAAAAGGATGCAGGCATCTTTGTTGCGATTACTTCTGCAAACGACATTTTCATCGACAAGCGTGTCGTAGATGTTGAACGTGTCCAAGCGACGTTAGAGCACTTGTTGCTAGAACAACCTGATGCTTCTTTGGTTATTCAAGCGGATGAACACGCTTACAACGGCACTGTTGTTAAAGTGATGGATGCCGCGAAAGGTGCTGGTGTTAAAAACATTGCGCTTGCTGCTGATAAGCGATGATCTTGGAGGATCTTCATAAATGATTCGCCTATTTCTTGCTTTACCGCTAGCGGGTGCGTTGGGCTTAGCGCTGTTTTCTTTCATGGCTTGGATGGTCGATAATGGCCACCAACGTTCACCAGACGATAGCGAGACGTTAAGTTTCAACATGGTGATGGTGGAACAAGAACAAGAAGTTCAAAGAAGACAACGTGCAGTTCCGGAAAAACCAGAAATGCCAGAGCCGCCACCGGAAGCGCAAACATCTCAGTCACAAGCTGAAGTTACGCCTCTGAATTCGATGTCTTCTCTGCCTTCATTGGATTTGAATACATCCATTGATGGCCTAGCGATTAACGCACCGACATTCTCTGATTTTGGGTCAAACCAACAGGCTATGCCTTTGTATCGAGTAGAACCTCGTTACCCTGCGAAAGCGCTTAAGCGTGGAGCTGAAGGCCATGTGATTATGTCTTTTACTATCGATGAAACGGGACGTCCAATTGACATTCAAGTCACTGACGCAAACCCACGTCGTATGTTTGAACGTGAAGCGATGAGAGCACTTAAAAAATGGAAATATCAACCGAAAGTCGTCGATGGAAAAGCGATAGCTCAGGTTGGTCAAACCGTGAAACTAGAGTTTAAGTTGGCAAAATGATGAAACATATATGGATATTAGTGGGCTTGTTGTTAATGCCCCTTACAACACAGGCACAAGAGCTAACCCAATATACTGCTATTCGTGTTCAAAAGGCGCATAAGCTTGCTCAAGATGAACAGGTTAAACAGGCCATTGACGTACTAGCAGGTTTAGAGCTTTCTAAGGGCTACGACAAAGCGTACGTAGCTCGTATGCTAGGTGTTTTTTACTGGCAAGATGGCAAAACCGATAAGGCGATTAAGCAGCTTACATACGCCGTCGATACCAATTTGCTGGTGGATGAACAAGCTTGGATAACGAAGCGTATGCTTGCGGATCTGTTATTAAACGATCAACAGTTCAAAAACGCGCTTCCACATTACTACGAGTTAGTAAAAACAGCGCCAGAGGCAGAAAAGAAAGACGTGCTTTGGATGCGAATTGCACAAGCGGAATACCAAATCGAAAACTGGTCGAAAGTCCTAGTGGCCATCGGTAATCACGACAAGTTCAATTCAAAACCAGAGTTATCACCTCTATCGCTAAAACTGGGCGCACAGCTTCAGTTAAAGCAGTGGAAACAGTCGATTCCTACACTGGAAAGCTTGATTGAACTTCAACCCGAGAAAGATAACTGGTGGCGTCAACTGGTTGGTATTCAACTTAGGTTAGATCGTAATCGTGATGCATTGAACACGTTAGCACTGGCTGATCTACAAGGTGTTGAGCTGAAGAACTCAGATCGCCGCTTGTTAGCGCAGCTTTACGCGAAACGTGGCATTCCAGAGCGCGCAGCACAAGAAATTAGTAAGTTAGATGATGCGAACAGCGATGTTCAACTTCTGGCTGAGCAAGCAACCTACTGGCAGTTAGCGAAAGAGTGGGACAGTGCTATTGAAGTGTGGACGTTAGCGTCTAGAAAAGACACGCAATATCATTGGAATGTGGCTCAGTTACTGGTTCAACAAGGTTACTACGATCGTGCTCTGGTTGTTTTGGATAAAGTGAAAGACAAGAACAAGCAAGCTGATGTTGCTTTAGCGAAAGTACGTTCATGGTACAAGCTAAAGAATCTTGATAATGCTCTTGCTCAAGCGAAACGTGCGAACAACATTGAGCCTTCTTCTGAGGCAAAAGGTTGGATTAAATATCTGACTCAGCTAAGAACAGTGAGTGATAACGGCAACGTCTAACTGCGAATAGCACAACAGAAGACAAGAGAAAGTAATATAGAGAAAAGGGTGTCATTTGATGGTTCAAATGACACCCTTTTTAATTTTGGCGGTTAAAGCTTTTTGAACTTTATCGTTCCAATGCGGCAGTTAAGGCTCGCACATCGTGCCGCTGGACGTAGCACTTTGAATCACGCCGCTGGTATCAGCAACCCAATTAATGGTGCAGTCACGATAAGGGTTTTTGAATGCGTGTACTGTATAACCATTGTCTAACGGTTTCTTGGTTTCAATCCAAGCATAGTTTCGAGACGCCCAAAAACTGATAGGGCGTGACCGTTCGGTGAGATAACGTTCTTGTACATCGGTTATGTCTGAACCGATGTATTCTTGAATATGTTCTTCCGTGCTGATTATTTGGCTGGTGCACGCCGTCACTAGCGCAGCAAAAGCCAAAACAAAAATACGCATTTCAAATCCTTTTAAGCTTCATTAGCTATCATCAAACCAGTGATCAAATAGTCCCAACTTTCTATCCTTAAAGCTACGACTGTTACCTTAAACCCATCTCAATCAAGCATGTTGAGATTGAGCTTTTTTGAGCTTTGACCCTGTTATCAATAACCTCTAATAAAACGAATCAAATCCCTTTAGTACACGTTAGCAAGAATATGCATACAGTTCGATTACTTCCCATGTAATGTTATGTAAATTTCCTTACGCCACTCGGCAAACGTAAACAATGTAAATTGAATGCCAATACGAATGATTATCAACTAAATTGTCGTCATAAAATTTATAGGTATTGGTTTGTATGTCGTTAAAAAGTAGGGCGGTTCAGTCATGGGCTCGTCGACTTCATGTTTATATTTCTATGGCGCTTCTGTTCGTGGTTCTTTTTTTCTCAGTAACCGGTATCACCCTGAACCGACCTGAGTTATTTGAATCAAGCCAACCCAATATCCAACGCTCTACGCTAACGCTTCCTACAAGTTTATTTACGGTTCAAGACGGACGTTTAAAAGCTGACGAGACAGCCTTTGAAACGTTTCTGTTC
Source organism: Vibrio sp. 10N.247.311.12 (assembly GCF_041467515.1). NCBI lineage: Bacteria > Pseudomonadati > Pseudomonadota > Gammaproteobacteria > Vibrionales > Vibrionaceae > Vibrio > Vibrio sp. 10N.247.311.12. Next base: position 27,811 of record NZ_JBFSUV010000043.1, on the reverse strand, counting down.
GAAGAAGCCAACCTCTCCGGCGTTCCTTCTGGTTTGGACATCTATGCAGAGATTGAAGATGGTGAGTTGCTCATCGGTGAGGTATCTATGGACTTCAAAGGACCCGGCTACAACGCTTCCGTTTTTGTTGACGTTACGTCTGAGTTTGTAGAAGTCGAAACCACTAATTACGGCGTTATCGCATTGTTGAACGATCTGCATAAAGGTCGTAACAGCGGTGAAGTATGGAAATGGTTTATCGATATCACTGCGCTATTGATGATCTTCTTTGTGCTTACTGGCGTGTGCTTACTGTTACCTAAGAAAAAGACGCTTAATACTTCCATCAAATGGACGGTGTTTGGGTCTGCAATCTCATTGGTTATCTATTTTGTCGCCGTGCCTTAACGCTTGATTCGATTGATGAATCGGATTGAAGAGCGAACTTAAGGTTAAACGGATTTAAAAGGTTGTTAAAAATGAAAAAAATGAACTGGAGCAAGGCGCTTCTTGCTTTATCTCTTTTGCCAAGCCTAGGTATGGCACAAGCGATTCCTGATACGGCAAAACTGGATGTCAGCTTTGAGCTTCCAAAGATTGATACCTCTATGTATGCACGTCCTTATGTGGCGGTGTGGGTAGAGAATAGCGAACGAAAGTCAGTGAAAACCATCGAGCTTTGGGTCGGTAAAGACGAATGGCTTAAGGATCTGCGCAGCTGGTGGAGAAAGGTTGGCCGTTACGATCGTGAACTGGTTGATGCTGTGACGTCTGCAACACGTCCTGCTGGCCAGTACCGTTTCGTGTGGGATGGTAAGAGCGACAGCGGTGAAACGTTAGAACAAGGCGAGTACACGGTTCATATCGAAGTGGTTCGTGAACACGGTGGCCGTAATTACCTTCGCCAAAAAGTATCACTCGCAGATTCAAACATATCTTACGAATTAAAAGCAACGGAAGAGACGGGTGAAATCACCCTGAACTACATCGCTAAATAGTAAGTGCGAACAGTAACTAGTAAGTGCGAACAGTAACTAGTAAGTACGAACTAAAACCAAGCTGAACAGAATAGACAGTGGTCATCGTAGGCTCAGATAGAGCGACACGGCTAACAATTATAAATAATGGAATTGAACATGATGAAACAGACAAAAATCAAAGCACTTGCTCTAGCGGGTGTGATGGCATTCGGCCTAGCAGCAACGACAACGGCACAAGCTCACCCACGTTGGATTTTGCCATCTCACTTTACTGTATCTAAAGAAGGTGGTGATTGGCTAACGTTCGATGTTACTGCGTCTCACGGTACGTTTGTTTTTGATAAGCCTGCTGGCAGCGAAAATGCTCATGTCATCATGCCAGATGGCCGCAGCGAGCGTCCTAACTTCGTTATTCGTGGCAAGCGTCGTTCAATCTTCGACTTCTATTTTGAAGAAGAAGGTACACACAAAGTGGCGATCAACAACCAGCCGTCTTACTACACGCAATACAAAGCGGGTCGCCGTGACACGGTGAAGTGGATTAAAGCAAACAAAGCTGAGCGTGACTCAGTTCTGCCTGAAAAATCACGTGACGTGGTAACGCAGATCAGCTTCACTCGTGCAGAAAGCTACATCACGGTAGGTAAGCCAACGGATTCAGTGTTCAAAATTGAAGGCAAGCTTCTAGAAATGAAGCCTGTGACACACCCTTCAGATATCGTTGAAGGCGAACCTGTGACATTCCAGTTCTTCTACAACGGTGAAATCCAGAAAGACGTGAAAGCGGAGATTACTCGTGAAGGTACGCTTTACCGCAACCACCAAGAGCAGATTGATGTGGTGAGTGATGAGAACGGTGAAATCACGTTTACTCCAGACGTAGCAGGTCGTTACGTAATGAAAGCGAACTACAAAGGTGAGTTGATTGACAACCCACTGGCAGACAAAGCAAGCGCGAACGTTCACCTAACGTTCGAAGCGCTGCTTCAATAGTCTGTGATATCGGGGCTAGATCCCTGATTAAGAATCAAAAAAACTTAAGGGCTCATTTGAGCCCTTTATCGCTCAGTTTACTTCTGAGAATTTGCACTGTGGCTAGGGTACGAACCATGACAATAAAAACAAAACTTAACGCTTTAATGACTCCTTGCTTAGCATTGGGACTTGGTTTCGCTGCATTACCTGCGCAAGCACACTTTCCACTGATGAGCTGCTGGTTTGAAGGTAAGACTGTTGCTTGTGAAGCGGGTTATTCGGATGGCAGCAAAGCGATTGATTACGCAGTTGAGATGTACGATTACGAAGACAACTTGATTGCAAAAGAGATGACAGATAAACGTTCTATCGTTGAATTCCCACATCCTGACACTGAGTTCTACCTTGTGTTCGATTCAGGTCATGAGTTTCCAGTTGAAGTTGATGTTGTAGAGATCAGTGAAAAATGATGATTCAAAGCGTACGTGCTGATACGGGCGGCAGAGAGGGCAAATGGGTAGGACTGATCATTGTGTTCATCCTTTGCTTTGCAACTGTCGCAATCCCATTTCATCAGGCTGAATCCCACGTTAAAGCAGTGCTTGATCATCAAATTCTAGTGACTGATGTTGAACAAGAAAACTTGGCGATGCTATCAGAGCTGCGTTTAGCGCATGAAGAAATCCGTGACCTGCGCATGGACTCAGATGGTGAATGGCCGAGTGTTGCATCACTTAAAGATGAATGGGTTGCCCCGTTTGTAGAAGATCAGAGTTGGAAGCGCAAAGGTTCTCATGCTTGGGTACTGGACGAGCGTGGTTACTATTTCTCTGCTCCAAGTGAATCTGCGACACCAAGTGAACAAGCTACGCCTACCGATCATGGTTTTGCGGATTCCTTTATTTTAAATGCGAACAGCGTTTCTCCTGAAATCTGGATCTTCTTGGGCGGTGTAGCGAAACAGCCCGCTACTTTTGACCAACACACGCTAGAGTCTACGGGTTGGAAAATGGTCGTGAACGAATCAGAAATTGAAAAGCATCATGAAAGCGATGCTCACTAATAATAAGAGAATTACTATGCGAATTATGACTCTGTTCATGTCGTTATTAGCGGTGTTCATGGCACCCAATGCATTGGCAAAAGAATATAAGATCGACAGCAACAAGCTGACGATTGGTATCACGCTTCAACCTTACTACAGCTACGTAAAAGCAGTAGTAGGCGACAAAGTGAACATCCTTCCTTTGGTTGATGCCGGCTTTAATCCGCATAACTACTTGCCACAACCGAACGACTTGAAGAGATTGAGCCAGATGGACGCCATCGTGGTAAACGGTATTGGTCACGATGACTTCGCGCTTAAAGTGATTTCAGCCGCGCAACGTGATGACCTAGTCGTGATCGAAGCAAACAAAGAAGTGCCTCTACTTCCTGCTCTTGGTCAGTCTGTTGGTCAAGGTGCCGTTAACCCACATACCTTTGTTGGGCTTTCGACAACAATTCAAAAGGTTTACACCATCGCGAGTGAGGTCTCTAAGCTCGACCCTGACAACGCGGCTTTTTATCGTAAGAATGCACGTAAATACGCAAAGCAATTTCGCTTTATGAAGCGCGATGCGATGTTGTCATTAGGTGAGTTAGATACTTCAGGTATGAAGGTCGCGACTACACATAATGCTTATGGCTACATCCTTCAAGAGTTTGGTGTGGATGTTGCGGCAGTAATCGAGCCTGCACACGGTGTTGAACCAAGTGCTAGTCAACTGCAAGAGACGATCGAGAAGATCCGCGCATCAGGCATTGATGTTCTGTTTTACGAGTTAAACATGCCAAACCGTTTTGTTGACACAATTGAAGCGGAAACAGGCGTTCAGCTTTATCGTTTTTCTCACATGACGCACGGTGAATATGAAGACGATAAAGTCGAAGTTGAGATGAAGAAGAACCTAGAGACGTTAATCGAAGCCATGAAATTTGCGGCGGCGAACCAAGCTAAAAGCGGGAACGCATAATGTTAGGTCCATCAATCTCAATTAATAAACTCGGTCTGCAATACGATAACAACGTAATTCTTGATGATATCTCGCTCGAACTTAAAGCGGGCGAGTGTCATGTGATCATGGGGCCAAACGGTGGCGGTAAAACTTCATTACTGCGCTCTGTGCTTGGCCTTACGCCTTTCTCTGGCCAAATCAATATCCACTGGCCAGAAAAGCAGAGTATTGGTTACGTACCTCAAAAAGCGACCTTCGAGTCTAGCTTGCCTTTGACTGTAATGGACTTCGTACTGCTTAACCAAACACGAATCCCATTGTTTTGGCGTCGTAAATCTAAGCAATTGGATCTTGCACTCGCACAATTAGATCGCGTTGGTATGGTTACTCGTAGCGACCGCCGCATGGGACAGTTATCGGGTGGTGAGCAGCAACGCGTGCTGTTTGCCCAAGCGCTATTAGATAACCCAAGTCTACTGGTGTTGGATGAACCAACCACGGGTATGGACGAGCAGGGCGTTCGTTATCTTGAATCGTTAATTCGTGAATGTGTTAGTGAAGGTCGTACGATCCTTGCGGTACACCACGATGTCACGGCAGTGCGTCGACTCGAAGCGAACGTACATGTTGTGAATCGATTCTTGGTTGATAGTGGCCCACACGAACAAGTCTTACACCCAAGTAAAATCGAGAGCCTGTTCCAGCACTACAGCAGTGGCTCTGCGATGACCAAATCGAAGGAGGTTGCGTAATGGATTGGTTACGACAACTAGCCATTAGTGGCGTGGAAGCGGGCTGGTTATCAGACAGTTTCATGTATGCCTTCATGGTCAATGCTTTGGTTGCAGCGTTACTACTTGGTCCTCTGTTAGGTGGTCTGGGTACTTTGGTGATTGCTAAGCGTTTGGCTTTCTTCTCTGAAGCGGTAGGCCACGCGGCATTAACCGGTATCGCTATAGGTGTGTTGCTTGGCGAGCCACCAGAAAACCCAATTATTGGTCTGTTTAGCTTCTGTATGATCTTCGCGCTGCTTCTTCACTTTGTAAGAAACAGAACCAATGTGCCATACGATACTTTAGTTGGCGTTTTCCTTGCTTTAGCACTGGCAGTGGGTGCGGCATTGCTGATGTACGTGGCGCGTAAGATCAACATCCACATGCTTGAGAACGTACTATTTGGTTCGATTTTGACGGTAACAGACCAAGACTTAGCGATTCTCGCAGGCAGCTGCGCGATCATTATTTTGCTCTTGATACCGACGTTCAACCGTATTCTTCTAACCTGTATCAGCCCTGATATTGCCAAGGTTCGTGGTTATAACACCAGTTTCTACGACTACTTGTTTGTCATGATGATCACCTTAGTGACGATTGCAGCGGTGAAGATCGTAGGTGCTGTTCTGGTTGGTGCATTATTGCTGATCCCAGGTGCGACAGCTCGCTTGCTAACTAAACGCATGGGTAGCTTTGTGTTGTTATCAGCTTTGCTTGCGACCATTGCTTGTCTGGTTGGTACTGTATTACCAATGGAACTTAAATTGCCAGTACCGTCGGGTGCTTCAATCATCATTGTTTCTGCAACGTTTTTCCTTGCAGCAACGCTATACCGAATTGTAAGAAAGGCGTAATCATGACTTCTTTAATTAAACGTATGTCGAGCTCAGTCAAAGTAACGGCTCAAGTCGGTATGCTTGGTAGTGTATTAATGGCTGGCTCAGTGGTATCACTTAAAGCGAATGCAGAAGATATTCTAACGAGTACACCTGTAACCTATGCACTAGCGACAGAGCTAACTAAAGGCACTGACATCACGACCGAGTATCTGCCACCAAAACGTTATGGTATCGATCGTCTGCCGAATTGGTTTGGTACCAAAGGGGCGAGTAAAGTGCTTCAATCGGGCGAAAAGGCAACCGTTGCGGTAACACTGTCATCGATCTGGCAAGCGGATCCTACCTTTGTCTACGCAAGACAAGGAAACATCCGTTTGGTGGAAATAGATGCGGCTCAAGCGATTACACCGCGTGCACAAGGTGTTGCGGCGCTTACATTGTCGAATGGTGATGTGTCTAAATACGCGTGGTTAAACCCGACCAACTTGACTCGTATGGCGGCGATTGTGGCTGACGACTTTAAGTTATTGTGGCCGACACAAGCTGAAACGATTGATAGCAACTTACAACGTGTGATGTTGGATGTTCGTGAACTGATCAACAAGCAGCAAGCAGTATTGCTCGACAATGACGTAGATTCAGTATTGTTGCTTTCAGAAAGCTTGGAAGATTTCGCCTCTGGCAGCCAACTGTTTGTTGAAGAACGCATGTTCAAAGCTGAACTGGAATGGACAGAGCAGGACAAAGCCAAGCTTAAAGAGATGTTTTCGGAAGATGATGCTCTATGGTTAGTTACAACGAAAAAGCCAAGCAACTTGATTAAATCATTAGTACCGAATGAGCGTATCTTGGTAGTGGATTCTGTTGATCGTTGGGGCAGAGCGGGAATCAACGCAAAAGCACCGTTTGCCCGTTGGGAAGTGCAGCCATTCAAAGGCTAACCAGCGCGATTAAAAATGGTAGGATCAAAAAAGCAGCCCAATTTGAGGCTGCTTTTTTGTTCTTGTCTGTTGGCTCTGAAAAGAGTGTCAGACAAGAGAGCTGCGAGTATAAACTTACTCTGCAGCTTTTGTCTCTTCAGCTTCAACAGTTGCTTCTACTGAACCTTCAGCTTGCTCTTGAGCTGCTTTCGCTTGTTCTTCAGCTTCCATTTTTGCACGGTCAGCTTTAGAAATGTAGCGAGGCTTGTTGCTACTATGCAGTTTAGAATTCGCCTGTTTCTGCTTCTTTTTTAGAATTTGATTGATTTTTTTCTTACGGTTCATTGCTGCATAGCCTTGTATTTAGTTTAGGCGGTGGAGGATAATCATTTTAGCTCTAGAACTCAATATTTACATGGTATTCAGCAAGGAAAATATCACTATGCAGTCAGTCGAGACCGAACGTTTAAGATTAAGAATGATCACACCTCAAGATGCGGCGTTTATCCAACGACTATACAGCTCAGAAGATTTCCTGCGTTACATTGGTGATAAGGAAATCAACGAAACTTCAACGCCAATTGGTATCTGCGGATTAATAAAAAGAGACACCTTAGCGTCGCATGATATTGGCGACGGGTTTGTTGCTGAGTTTTATGGTCAAGGCTTTGCGCAAGAAGCCGCGGAGGCGATAATTGAACAAGCTAAGCAGAATGCTGATATCGATCATTTAGTTGCCATCACAACCTCTGATAACATTCGAAGTATCGCACTACTGACTAAGTTAGGCTTTGTGTTTGAGCGAGTTGAAGATGTGATAAGCGAAAGCGTTAATCTCAACTTGTACGGTTTCTCATTAGGTAATTAAAACATGTTCCAACATAACAATATTCTACAAGGCGAGCTTGCAACGGAGTACAAAACCGTTATTGCGATGGTGCATATCTATTGCAAAGATCACCACGGTGAAGTTCGTCAGAATAACGCGTTATGTGAGGAGTGTGAGCAACTGTTGCGTTATGCCGAAACACGATTGGATAGATGTCCTTATGGCGAAGCAAAACCGACCTGTAATAAGTGTCCAATTCATTGCTATAAACCGGACCCGAAAGAGCAAATGCGTTTAGTGATGCGCTATGCCGGGCCAAGAATGCTACTTAAGCATCCTATTTTAGCGATCAGACATTTGATACATGAAAAGCGAAAAGTGCCTGAGAAGCCGCTGCCGAATGTGTCGAACCGCCATATCCGAATGAATAAGAAGTAACTGGCGTTTTAAAGTGGTTGCTGAAGAAACGAAAAAGGTCTGATTTCTCAGACCTTTTTGATGTAGATACGCTGCTATCTCAGCTTACATGTAGCCAAATAGCTTATGCCGGTTGAGGCTCGTCGGAGGTCACTGTGAGGTTGTTGATCCAGCGTCGGCTTAGGTAACGATGAGAACAAATTGCCAGTTTCACCACTTCTTCCACCAACATCAAACCATAGATGTATTTGAAATCCCATCCAGCGACAAACGCGCCGTAAACACATACTGGAATGCCGACCATCCACATCGCGATGAAATCCATACGCAGGCAGAACGCATTATCGCCGCCAGCGCGAATAATACCGTTGATGATCACCATGTTCAGCATACGAATCACCACAGCAAAACACATAATGGTCATTGCAGGTGAAGCGAGCGGGTAGAGCGCATCTGTAGAAAGGTTCAGCCATGTTAGAACATGCTCTTTGCCCATAAACAGTAGCAATCCAACAACCGCGCCAAATCCAACGACGGCTTTAATGAACGTCAGCCCCATACGCATTGCGTCATCAAACTCATCACGGCCTAATGAATGACCAAGCAACACTGAACACGCTACCGAAATACCAAAGAAAATCGAGTAACACAGTGATTCAAACGGCGCGAGCATAGAGAACACAGCAAGTTCCGTTGTGCCCATGTGACCGAAGATCATTTGGTACGCCATAGTACCCATTGCCCATAACACGGCATTCATCGTTAGTGGCAAAGCAATACGACGGTAAGACAACCATAATGACGGACGATGTGGTGAGCTAGGCGTAGCTAACAACCAGTGGTTACGCATGCGCATGTAGCCATACATCAAGCCAACTTGAATTGCGCGAGCGAGTGTCGTCGCCAGTGCTGCACCTGCTACGCCCATAGCGGGAATACCAAAGGCACCTTTGATTAGAACGAAGTTAAGCGCAATGTTGAGTGCAATAGTCACCGCGCCCAATAGTAGCGGGGTTACGGTGTCACCTGATGAGCGCATGCTTGCTTCTACCACGACGACAATGTGAGTCAGCAGTAGAACGGGGAAGCCATACCATAGGTAAGTCGCGCCAAGTTCAATCACGGTTTGATCGCTGGTTTGCAACATCATTAAAAACTTAGAACCAAGAGTGATGATTGCAGTAACAGGCAACAGAACTTTCAAGCCAAACACCATCGCGATAGATGATACTGTTCGAGCGCTTTTTCGGTCATTCTTTCCCCAGTATTGAGCAACTAATGTTCCGTTTGCTGAGGCCAACCCTGCCATAATCATAATAGCAACGAAGTGCCATTTTGATGCAATTCCCACAGCTGCAGCTGCTTCCATACCATAATCACTGACCATTAATACGTCAGCAAGGGCAAGAATAGCGACAAGCGCACTTTGCAAAGCAACAGGCAAACCAAGTTTAACGATACGAGGTAAGATGCTCTCTGGCTTGTTATTCATAGATGAGTTAGGGTTGATGTTAGTTGTCATAAGCTCTCCGATTTATGGCAGAACTATAGTGATTTGAGCGAAGTAACAACATGTTTAAAAAACAACAAAACCTGTGCGAATCCGTCATTGAGTCAATGAGACCAAAATCAACTTGGCATGATGATGTTTTTCTCGCCGAACAGTGCAAAGAACGTTTTTTGACCGTTGAAGATATTCCAGAGATGAAAAGCTTTGGTGTCTATATGGGCGGCATGGCGAAGCTATATGATGGCTACTGGGTTGAGCGCGAATCCGTTAATGTTCATACGTTGATTTTCACTATGGAAGGTGGCGGCATTCTAACAACCGCAACATCGGTCCAAGCGATTACGCCTTATACACTCGTGGTGCTTCCTGCTGAAACCCCATTTCGTTTTGAACTCGATCCTCAATATAATTATTGGAAAATGGCGTGGATGTTGACGCCCGACACTAAGCAATGGCAGCACATAGCTAGTTTAGGTCAGGGGATTGTGCCTTTTGGAGAGTGTGAGCAGATCTGGTCATTAATGAACTTGGTTTACTTTGAGATAGGCGGTAGAGCCAGTTACCGGAAGTTACTCTTGAGCGAAATTATCCGAACATTGACGGGGTTTGAGCCTAAGTCGACCAGCACCACTGCACGTGTTCAAGCGCTCTATAACGAAATTGAAAGTAGTCTGCATCAGCCATGGACAGTGGCAGGGATGGCTGAAAGAGTGTTCATCAGTGAAGAGCAACTCAATAGAGTCACCAAGACGCTATTCAACCTCTCACCACGCAGTAAATTGATTCAATTACGTATGGACAAAGCCACCAGTCTACTGAAATATCAAGATTGGTCAGTTTCTATGATTGCTAATCGCTTAGGCTACAAAGATCCTTATAACTTTTCGCATCGTTTCAAAAAGCATTTCGGTTTGTCACCCAGTCAATATCGAAAGAGCCATCGACTTCTTGGTTAGCCTTGCACGATGAAATGAGAAGTGTGGGAGAAGAAGGTTACATATAGGCATGAGTTGAAAAGGGCCCTTCGCTTAGACATAAAGTCTGAACTCGGAGCCCTAATGACACGCATCTAGTGTCTGTCTATTTAAGCTTACTCGCCTGCAATCTGTAGGTGAGAGCGCTTTAGGCTAGCAATCAACATGTAGATCGTTGTAGCAAGTAGAGACGCGAACAGGTAAGTGAACAATCCTGCTTGTGAATCCATAAAGCTGTCTGCAACGATTGGTCCCGCAACAGAACCGATGCTGTAGCAAAGTAGCATGATTTGAGTCACTGACACCAAGTAGCTTGGGTCAAGGTTACGGCAACCTAAGTTAATCGCGATTGGGTATAGCGCAAATGTGGCCATGCCTAATACGAACAAGCTCATGCCTAGTACGTAGAAATCGTGATTGATAGTCAGCACACCAATGCTTGCAACCCCTAGCAGGCAGAACAAAGCCATTAATAACACTTGTCCTACGTGGTGAGATAACCAAGTCACCATCGGCTGTACAGCCATACCACCCATGATAACCAAAGCCATCAAACCACCAATGTCTTCGTGTGCAATGTTACGTTGAGCAAGTTCAACTGGCATCAAGCCGTAAATCGCACCTAGCGTTAATCCGGAAACAATGCAGCCAATTAGCGCGCTGTGGCTTAATTTGCTGATCTGCTTTAAAGACAAAGATTGCGCATCGTGGATCTGTGGTGGAGTTGCTTGTCCGTACATCAGCACAATGATCGCACCAAACAGAAGGGTGAACATTGCGATGAAAGGTACGCCACCAGTAATACCTAAGTAACCGATACCAAGCTGACCAACTGCAGAACCGCCGTACAGTGAACACATGTAGATAGCGAGACGTTTTGCGCGTTGTGACTCGTCACCGCTCATTAGCCAAGACTCTACAATCACGAAGATACCTGCAACCGCCACACCAGCCACAAAGCGAGCTAGTAGCCATACTGCTTGGTGTGGGATCAATGGCAATACAAGGATCGTTGCGATGAACACACTCAATGCGATGACGAACGCATCTTTGTGGCCAACACGCGCAATGGCACGTTCAATCAATAATGTACCAGCCAGTAGACCTGCATAGAATGCACTCGCCAACCAACTCGATAGATCTTTGTCTAAGCCATACTCAGACAGCATTAATGGTAATGAACTCATTAAGTAGCCTGAAGCGATCGCGTAAAAAGACAATGCAATAACAGGAACAGTTATGCGAGTTGTTGGTTGGATGTTGTCCAATGCAGGAGCCTCTGATAGTAAAAGAAACGATGAATTTTCCGCGACTATGGGGGAGAAACTGAATTGGGTAAAACAAATAAAAATGGTCGTTAAGATAAAAGAAATTTATCGACCAACTAAACTAAAATACGGTTGCGATATTTGGTGGTTTGGCGAGATTTTATGCGGGCAAAAAGTCGTTAAGCCGTTGTTCATTGGTGGTTTAATTTAGAAAAAGATTGCAGCGTGATTGTCTTTTTATGATTTGGATTGAGTGGGATTTTAAGTGTTAGACCGTTTCTTTACGGTATTGACGTGGCGAGTTACCACTCCACTTACGAAAGGCATGACGAAAGTTAGCGCTATCAGAAAAGCCAACTCGTTCAGATATCTCTTCAATACTCATTCGAGTTGAAGAAAGGTAGTGCCGGGAAAGGTGAAAGCGAACATGGTCCAGTATCTTCTGATAGCTCGTATCCGCTGCTTTCAGGTGACGACGCAGAGTTCGAGAAGACATGCCCAGTTCTGAAGAAATGGATTCTATAGAAGGGTAACATCCTGGCCTTTCAATCAGCATCTGAGAGACTTTCTCTTTGAGGCTACTGGGTGCACTGACTTTTGCCAACATGTCATCACACGATTTTAAGCACATCTGTAAAGTGATGGGGTTGGCGGTAGGAAGAGATGAATACAAGGTGGTTGCGTCGAACTCCCATTCAAGCTGGTCACTATTGAATTCAACCGGGCAGCGGAAAATCTCTGTGTATAGATCGCCGTATTCAGGTTTTGGATAGGGGAAGCGGATCACTTGAGAAGGAAAGGGCTGCTGTAAGACCTCTTCGCACAAACTGTGTATCGCCGCGAACCAGTATTCACAACAAAAGGGCAGTAAAGAATCGAGTTCGATAAGTTGCTCTGCGCGAAAGTAACCAATGTTGTCTTCTACAGACATGGTTTTCCTGAGGACAGGGCCAGCAAGTTGCAGATACTTAAACCCGATTAAAAAGGCATCGAGTAGTGTTTCGCTGCTAAACACCGCATAACCGAGCACGCCGAAATCGCTGAACCTCGCTTGTTGGCCAACTTTAAGCCCCAATCCGTCTTCGTTGGAATTCGCTAACGCATTACTGAACACAGCAAGCTTTTGCGCCAAAGTGATGTGTGTATCGGGTGTGTTGAGTTGGAGAGCATCGATGTTACTGCCTTCGAGCAACTCTTCGATACTGAGAACAGGCGACAGGTAACGATGCAGCAACTGAAGATCCAGAATGCCGAATGCTTGCATGTCGGGTTCGTAAACTGCGGTGTATTCCATAAGCTGCCTCTTGTTGAATATCGATATCTTAACCGAACTTTTAACATTTACGCCTGTTGCTTGTTCTCACTTTCGCAAGCTTGTTCCAAATTTTGGTTTATGTGTGCAAGGTTTTATTGGGCTAGCGCAGGCTGTGTCCGAATATCACCGGTTTTTGTCTTTTTGAAACCTGTTCGAAATGTTATCGAAATGTTGTAATTTATTGGGCTGCACATTGGAGCGTCTCAAACATTTTGCTCAATAACGACTCTTATCTACATGACACACCAATGTGCAGGCTCGTGATGACAAGAAAGAGACTTATTACAACGATTAGAACGTCTACGGTGACCGTCACAAACAGGTCTAAGCCGCACAAGGAGATCATGGATGCACAATCTTGCTGTTAATTTGGAGCGTAGCGCTTCGCTTTTTCCAACTAAAGCCGCTCTGCGTATGGGATCGGATGAAATCAGTTTTTCTCAGTTAGAACAACTTTCTGGAAACGTGGCTGCTAACTTGAAAAGACTTGGGTTGCAGAACGGAGATAAGGTAGCGTTGTCATGCCCGAACGTGACTTACTTTCCGATAGCCTATTACGGGATTCTAAAAGCGGGTTGTGTAGTCGTGCCTTTGAACGTGCTATTCAAGGCCAGAGAGATCGCTTATCACCTTAATGACTCTAACGCGAAGGCCTATTTATGTTTTGACGGCAGTGAAGAGCTTCCCATTGGTCGCTATGGTTTACAAGGTTTTGAGCAGGCAAACCACTGTGAACACTTTGTCGAGATGCCTATCCCAACAAACACAGACACTACTTTAGAAAGTAATGAGGAGCATGAATCAATCGCTGATTGGTTGGCACAACCTTTTACTCCTTTTGAGTCTGTGGCTTGTCATGGCGATGATACCGCTGTGATCCTTTATACCTCTGGCACGACGGGTCAACCAAAAGGGGCTGAGCTTTCCCACACCAACATGCAAACCAATGCGATGTCGTCACAGTATCTAATGAGATTGGAGTACAGCGACACCACAATGGCTACACTGCCTTTATTCCATAGCTTCGGTCAGACGGTGATGATGAACGCGAGTGTCCTAACAGGGTCCACCATGGTGTTGATTCCTCGTTTTGAACCGCCATTGGTTATTGAACAGATCATTAGCCATAAAGTCAGCGTGTTTGCGGGTGTTCCTACTATGTATATCGCGCTATTAAAGGCGGGAGAAGAGTCTTCTGATAGTTTAGAAAACACAAGCAAACGCTCTGAACAGGTTAAACACAGCTTGAGGTTAGGTGTTTCTGGCGGTGCTTCTATGCCGCTTGAGGTTATACGACAGTTTGAATCTCGTTTTGAATTACCAGTCTTAGAAGGTTATGGGCTCTCGGAAACGGCGCCGGTTGCGACCTTTAATCATATTGATGGCGATCGTTTATCGGGTAGTGTCGGTCAGCCTTTATGTGGCCACCTCATCAAGATTACTGATATACAAGGCAACTCTGTCGCTATGGGTGAACTCGGCGAAGTCTGCATTAAAAGCCCAAGTGTGATGAAAGGCTATTATCAAAGGCCAGAGGCGACAGCTGAATCTATTCGTGATGGTTGGTTCTTAACGGGAGATATCGGTCGCGTCGATGAGCATGGCAATTTGTTCATTGTTGACCGTGTTAAAGACATGATTATTCGTGGTGGGTACAACGTTTATCCACGTGAAGTCGAAGAAGTGTTGATGTGTCACCCCGATGTCGAAATGGTCGCGGTGGTAGGCGAGCATCATGAACATTTAGGCGAGGAGATCCACGCGCATGTGGTTCTTCACGAACATACGCAATGTGATAGTGCCGCCTTGATAGCATGGTGTCGTGAGCAACTCGCCGACTACAAATACCCGCGTAAGGTATTCATTCGTAAAGCCTTACCCATGACAGCAACCGGAAAAATCTTGAAGCGTGAGTTACACCCACTAGAAATAGCGGAGATGGCAAATGGATAGTTATGATTTTATTATTGTTGGCGGTGGTTCAGCTGGGTGTGTGATGGCTTCTCGGCTGTCGGAAGATCCTGATGTGACGGTTTGCTTGTTAGAAGCGGGTGGTAAAGACACCAGCCCATTCATTCACACACCCGTTGGCGTGGTGGCGATGATGCCAACCAAACTCAATAATTGGGCATTCGAAACGGTTGAACAGCCGGGTTTGAACGGTCGTAAAGGCTATCAGCCTAGAGGTAAGACACTTGGCGGTTCTAGCTCTATCAATGCCATGATGTACGCTCGTGGACATCGCTATGACTACGATAGATGGGAAAGCTTGGGCAATGCTGGCTGGAACTATGAATCCTGTTTGCCTTACTTTAAGAAAGCAGAAAACAACGAAGTCCACCAAGATGAGTTCCATGGCCGAGGTGGTCCTCTTAATGTGGCCAATCTTAGATCGCCAAGCCCTATGTTGGAACGTTATTTAACGGCGTGTGAATCGATAGGTGTACCTCGCAATGAGGATATTAACGGCGCTGCTCAGTTTGGGGCGATGCCGACGCAGGTAACACAGCTGAATGGTGAACGATGCAGTGCTGCCAAGGCTTACTTAACGCCAAACCTTTCACGATCGAATCTCACGGTCGTGACTAAAGCCACCACACATAAGGTTTTGTTTGAATGCAAGAAGGCGATTGGTGTTGAATATGGTTCTAGCGGAAAGCGTTATCAGATACGATGCAACAAAGAAGTGATTCTTTCCGCTGGCGCGTTTGGTTCTCCCCAATTGCTGTTACTGTCTGGTGTCGGTGCTCAAACTGAACTAGAGACACATGGAATCGAACAGGTTCATGAATTACCTGGAGTGGGCAAGAACCTTCAAGATCATATCGACTTAGTACATTCGTATAAATGCAGTGAAAAGCGTGAAACTTTTGGTATCTCGCTGCAAATGGCCTCTGAAATGACCAAAGCCTTACCACTATGGCACAAAGAACGCCGCGGTAAAATGAGCAGTAATTTTGCAGAGGGAATAGGCTTTCTCTGTTCCGAAGATCATATCGCTGTACCGGATTTAGAGTTTGTATTTGTGGTCGCCGTGGTAGATGACCATGCTAGAAAAATTCATACCAGTCATGGCTTTACCTCTCATGTCACCTTATTGCGACCGAAGAGCTACGGCACCGTAACGCTCAATAGTAATGATCCCTATGATCCGCCTAAGATCGATCCTGCGTTTTTCAGTCATCCTGAAGACATGGAGATCATGATTAAGGGCTGGAAGAAGCAGTATCAAATGTTAGAGAGTTCCGCGTTTGATGATATCCGAGGCAATGCTTTCTACCCTGTGGACGCCAGTGATGACAAGGCTATCGAGCAAGATATTCGCAATCGTGCAGACACTCAGTATCACCCGATCGGGACCTGTAAAATGGGACCTAGTAGCGATTCTTTAGCTGTGGTAGATAAAGATCTCAAAGTTTATGGATTGGATAATTTGAGAGTCATTGATGCTTCTGTGATGCCGACACTGATTGGGGCAAACACCAATGCACCAACCATTATGATTGCTGAGAAAGTCGCAGATCAAATCAAACAGCAATACGGGTTTGGCAAGCAAGAATCTAATATTCAAGCGAAAGGCGAAGCTGTAGTTTTATTCAAGAAGTTAAGTGATAACCATAAATAAAACAGTAGGTTAGATAGTCTTGATTTGGTAAGACTCTCTAACCTATTTTTGTGTGCTTACTTAGAATTAAGTAATGCTAAATCAATAGCTTAACCAATAGTATTACTTAGTTAGTGCTTGATTAAGCCACTGATCAAATTGACCTTTTGGCAGTGCACCGTTAATCGTATCAACACGTTGACCGTTCTTGAACACCATCACCGTTGGGATGCTTCTGATTTGATACATAGCCGCCAGTTGCTGTTGAGCTTCGGTATCAATTTTAACAAATCGAACATCGCCAGCGCGCTCTTTAGCGACATCGCTAAATACAGGTGCGAAACCTACACATGGGTTGCACCATGTCGCCCAAAAATCGACAACGACAGGCTGTGAACTGTTCAAAATTGATTGGAAATTCAGTGACGTACCTTCGATTGGTGCACCGTCTAGAAGTGCGTTTTTGCACTTACCACAAGTAGGGCTTTCTGAAATTCTTTCTGAAGGAACTCGGTTTACGCCACCGCAAGAAGGGCAACGTGTGTTGAATGTAGACATAACTTTCTCTTTTTATTGCGTCTCCGTGCCTAACGCGATTTACGAATCATGTACGGAACGCTTATACTGTTTAAAACAAGAATAAGATACTCAAATAAAAACAAACAATAAACAGGTAAATGATGACAAAATTTTACGCTGAAATTACGGGCTGGGGAAAGTGTCTGCCACCAGCCGTGCTATCCAATGATGATTTAAGCACTTTCATTGATACGTCTGACGAGTGGATTCGTACTCGAACTGGTATCGAAAACCGTCGTATCAGTCATGTAAATACCTCTGAACTAGCAACTGTTGCTGCTCAACATGCAATGGCGTGTGCTGGTTTAACAGCCGAAGATATCGATCTTGTGATCGTAGCGACGTGCAGTCCAGATTCTCTTATTCCAAATACTGCGTCTAAAGTTCAACAGAACCTAGGCATCAAGAGTGCAGCGGCTTTTGACCTTAATGCGGCGTGTACGGGCTTCATTTACGGTGTTGAAACTGCAACTCGATTGATTCAGGCGGGCAACTACCGCAATGCGATCGTTGTGGGTGCAGAGCGTCTTTCATTCTTCATCGACTGGACCAAGCGTGATACTGCGGTTCTAT
Organism: Vibrio sp. 10N.247.311.12; assembly: GCF_041467515.1. Taxonomy (NCBI): domain Bacteria; kingdom Pseudomonadati; phylum Pseudomonadota; class Gammaproteobacteria; order Vibrionales; family Vibrionaceae; genus Vibrio; species Vibrio sp. 10N.247.311.12. The sequence goes on along the minus strand of NZ_JBFSUV010000043.1, from coordinate 10,279 downwards.
TCGGTGATGGTGCGGGTGCAGTCGTACTTTCTCGCACTGAAGAGCAAGTTGGTCTCCAAGAAGCGCAAATCGGCTGTGATGCTGAAGGCCGAGATATTCTAGCAGTGCCTAAGTTTGGTACTTCTATGGACCGTTTTGCGGCTGATAACGGTTACTGGGACTTCGATTTCGTAGGTAAAGAGATCTTCAAACGTGCGGTTAAAGGCATGGGTGCAGCAGCACACACGGTATTGAGCCGTACTGGCATCTCAACAGACAACATCGATGTTGTGATTCCACACCAAGCAAATATCCGTATCATTCAAACTCTGTGTGATATGGCGGGCATTGAGCGTGAGAAAGCGTTTGTGAACATTCAAAACTACGGCAACACGTCGGCAGCGACCGTGCCAATTGCATTATGTGAATCACTAGAGCAGGGTTTTGTTAAGCCTAATTCAAATATCCTGGTTGCAGCATTTGGTGCTGGTTTAACTTGGGGGGCAGGCCACATTAAATGGGGTAACCGTGTTGAGCCGTTAGGTCAATCAGATGCCAAACTGCCAGAAGTGGAACAATCAGCATTAGAGCTACTAGAGAAGGCCATTTTACACTGTAAAACGCGCCCTAACTCAGAAAGCGAGTAGCAGTTATGGTGCAAGTTCGTCTAATGGATAAAGCCGACCTTGATGGTGCGGCTTTAGTTCACCAAGCTACTTTTGTTCGACAACAAAACTCGAAGGATTGGTTACAATGTAACTTAAATGCTGCGCCACGCTTTCTTAACTTTGTTGCAGAAAGTGAAGGTGAGATTGTTGGTTACATTATATGGGTTCAAAAGAGTGGGTTTAGGCGTGAAGCTGTTTTAGAGTTGGAGCAACTTGCTGTGTTACCGAGTGCGCAAGGGCAAGGGTTGGGTAAAAAGCTGATTCTAGATTCTTTGCCTCTAGTGAAGCACAAACTTGCAGAGAAAGGCTCGACACTAAAACATGTATTAGTGACCACCAGGGCGGACAACTTTGCACAAAAACTGTATCAATCTACATTGGGTGCAGAAGTCGAAACCACGATTTCAAATCTGTACTCTGCGGATGAAGTGCTTATGATAGCTCGCAATGTCGGTGAGCGAATCTAATCGCTGAGTTCTTAGAACCATTATTATCAGCGGCATAACTCGATTAACGTTTTATTAGGGGCTTCTGTAGCCCTTTTGTTATTTCTTAGGAAGTATTTTGAAGAAAGTTTTAGCAATTGGCTACGTTTGGCCAGAACCGAATTCATCGGCGGCTGGCAGCCATATGATGTCACTTTTACGACTGTTCAAGAGACAAGGTTGGCCCGTTGAGTTCGCAACGCCAGCTCAAGAAACCGAGCATATGATTGATCTTTCTGAAGAGGGCATTACAAGCCAATCTATTCAGCTAAATTGCGATAGCTTTGACCAGTACATCGAAGAGCTGCAACCTGATGTTGTCATGTTTGACCGCTTTATGATGGAAGAGCAATTCGGCTGGCGCGTCGAGAAGGTATGTCCCAATGCCTTTAAGCTACTGGATACTGAAGATTTACAATTCCTACGCAATGCTCGACATGAAGCTGTTAAGAAAGAGACAGAGTTAACGAAAGAGCACCTGTACAGTGACTTGGCGAAACGTGAAATCGCTGCAATCCTGCGCTGTGATCTTTCGTTGATCATCTCAAGTTACGAGATGGAATTGCTCCAATCTGAGTTCAATATCGATCCAAAACTATTACATCACCTGCCGTTCATGGTTGATCTCAACACGTTGCCTGAAAGTACGAAAAGCTTTGAAGAACGTAAGCATTTCATGACGATAGGTAATTTTAGACATGCGCCTAACTGGGATGCAGTGCTTCAGTTACAGAAGATTTGGCCGAAGATTCGCAAACAGCTGCCTGACACTGAACTTCATATTTATGGATCGTATCCGCCACCAAAAGCGACCGCATTACACAACCCTAAAACCGGTTTCCATATCAAAGGTTGGGCGAAAGATGCTCAAGAAGTGATGGAGCAGGCACGTGTGTGTGTCGCTCCACTACGTTTTGGTGCGGGCATTAAAGGTAAGTTGCTTGATGCAATGAAGCTTCAAACTCCAAACGTGACTAGTGAAATTGGTAGTGAAGGCATGTTGCCGAAAGGTGAGTTGCAATGGCCGGGCGCGGTAGCAGACGATATCGACGCGTTTGTTGAACAAACAGTTGCTCTTTATAAAGATGAAGAGAAGTGGCTCAAGGCTCAAAGCCAGTGTCATTCAATTCTTGAAGCGCACTACGAACAGAACCAACTGGGCGACAAATTGATCGAGCGATTGATTGCGCTAGAGTCTGAGCTTGAGTCTCACCGGCTGGATAACTTCTTTGGCTCTATGCTGAAGCACCACAGCATGGCGAGCACTAAGTACATGTCGCAGTGGATTGCTGAGAAGAACAAGATCAAATAGCTGTTCTTTACCAAAGACAGAATAAATCTTAAGCCCTTAGGTTAACACCTAGGGGCTTTTTTCATGCAGGGCGCTTGTTAATTCCAGACTTACAAAACGACACATACTCGCAGTACATTAGCATTGACTAATTTATATTTATTAGTAAACTCTAATTTATAGGTTGTTATGAGTTTATGATGTTTGTGGATAGGAGAGGTTTGTGCTTAGTTTGATTCCTTGGGATGCTTTTTTCGGCGGCATGTTGTTAGGCGTGTCGGCCATTGTTTTAATGTTGGGGATTGGTCGAGTTGCTGGCATTAGTGGCATTGTCAGCCGATTATTGCCAACTGGCACCAGCAACAAAGAACGTAAAGATGCGGATACAGCAAACACCGAAAAACACTGGCGTATCGCCTTTGTTGTGGGAATGGTCGCAAGTGGTTGGCTATTAATTCCGACGGGCTACCAACTTCCGCAGTTAGAAGAGATGAATCTCGCTTTAGTGATTATTGCTGGCCTTCTGGTGGGCTTTGGTACTAAAACAGCGAACGGTTGTACTAGCGGGCATGGCATTGTCGGAATGGCGCGTTTATCTAAACGTTCTATTGTTGCGACCTGTGTATTTATGGGTGTGGCAATCGTAACCGTGTTTATCAAGAATCTGACTGGCTTGGGGGCATAATGAAAAACGCTTCATTTACTATCGTTATCGGTTTGGTCGCAGGTATTCTTTTTGGCTCTGGCATGATCATCTCAGGGATGGTTGATCCTGAGAAGGTACTCGGCTTCTTAGACATTACCGGTAACTGGGACATTAGTTTGGCATTCGTCATGGGTGGCGCGCTATTGGTCTTTGCACCGTTTTATCATCTGGTCATTAAAAAGCGCGCTAAAGCCATCAATGGCGAGCCGTTAGATAGCCGTAACAATCCGTTGATAGACAGAAAGCTGATTCTTGGATCTACAGCGTTTGGCTTAGGCTGGGGGATTGCAGGCTTTTGCCCAGGCCCTGCGGTAACCAGCCTAAGTGGCGGCAACCCGACGGTGTGGGTGTTTATGATAAGCATGCTGGTGGGAATGTGGCTGGCGGATCGTATGAACAAAACGTGTTAGTAGCAAGCTTATAGCTGATTACATTGGCTTTGACGTTATCCGTTCTGAGCTGACCAAGCATAGAGGTTGACTCGCTTTCAGCACGAAAGTCAGTCAGCCTCTTTCTATATTTACTGTTTCTATTATTTTCAGTTATCTACAATCTGCTGTTATCTAAAATCTACTATTTAATAGTTGTTGAAACTGGGCAGTGGTCACTGAGTTTGTAGTCCAGAACATCTTGTGTTTCAAATACCTTCTGCTTTGCAGGAGAAGCATTTAGCGACTCACTCACCACAATATGATCAATAACAGAGCGGAACTGATGTGTGCGATAATTGTTGCGGTTAGAGCGTACCTTACAATCTGCACGGGTCTTTCGTGTCGCTAACTGCGCATCAGTATATTGTGATAACTCTTTCCACATCCAATCTCGTGAGTAAGCGAGGTTATGGTTAAAGTCGCCAAGAATGGCGTAGTCTTCGTTATTGCGCTCTCTTTGCTTTATCCACTTGTTCAGTTGCTGAGCTTGCTCTTTTAAACGAGAGCAATCGCGGTTGGACTTATACGCTCCGCTACAACCTGCCTTTAAATGCACAGACAACATGTGAATGGGTTTAAAGTTTGTTTCTACAACGATATAGCTGGCAAACCTAAGTTTACTGTTGGATGTGGTTTCAAGTGGAAAGTCAGCGTAGTCGGTGAGGGCTACTCCTTTACGAACTGCAAATCCCGTGTATTGGTTCACTTCTTTAAATTGGCGGTTGCTGTTCTTAGATAGCGCCCGGTCAGACATCAATATCTTGTATTGATCACCAGCCACACGCTGAATGGCATTTACGTTATCGACTTCTTGAAACGCAACCACGTCTGCGTCTAAGGATTGAAAATAAGTTGCGAGTTTGTCGAAATCAGCTTGATCACGTTTGTCAGAAAACTTATTCACAGCCTCGTTGGTTGATAACCATTCGATATTCCAACTGGATATGGTCAAAGGTTCAGCAAATGTCTGGCTACTGAGTAAGCAGCCTAACATTATCCAGTTTTGAAGTCGTTTCATGCCAAATATCCCTAATTTTGTCTGCCAATATTGATGAGCCGTTATCCTACAACACTTACCAAAAATTCAACTCTTTTTAGGAGTTTTTTTATTGTTACATTGTTTCTTTTCGACTTGAGAACTAGCGTAATAATATTGAATTGATCTTAGTCAGCGTTCTCTTTTTATTGATCCAAATCAATACTCAAAGTTGGTGGTTCTCGTTAAATACGCCACAATATCTAGTGTTAGTTAAACGATAAATCGCTCTATATAGTGTGTTTGTGGATAAGTCTGTGAATACCTCAAGAGTAAGGAGAAGTGGTGAAATCAATCGTAATCAAGCGTGATGGCTCAAGAGCTCCATTCAGTAGAGATCGCATCCAAGCTGCAGTGGAAGCAGCATCAGACAAAGCCGATAAGGAAATTGCTATTTATGCACTGAATGTGGCATTAGCAGTTGAGTTGAAGCTCGAAGACTACGATGAAGTTCATATCTCTGAAATTCAAACCATGGTCGAGAACGAGCTAATGCAGGGACCATACAAGTCTCTGGCTCGTGCCTACATTGAATATCGTCATGACCGCGACATCGCCCGTGAGAAGCAAAGCGCTTTAACTCGTGAGATCGAAGGTTTGATCGAAGAAAGCAACGTTGATCTAATCAATGAAAACGCGAACAAAGATGGCAAAGTAATCCCAACTCAGCGTGACCTGCTGGCGGGTATCGTGGCTAAACACTATGCGAAAACTCACATTTTGCCACGTGATATCGTACATGCTCACGAATGTGGTGATATTCACTACCACGATCTAGACTACGCACCGTTCTTCCCAATGTTTAACTGCATGCTTATCGATCTGAAAGGCATGTTAACGCATGGCTTCAAGATGGGTAACGCGGAAATCGACACACCTAAGTCTATTTCTACGGCGACAGCGGTAACCGCGCAGATCATCGCGCAAGTGGCGAGTCACATCTACGGCGGCACAACGATTAACCGCATCGATGAGGTTCTTGAACCTTACGTTATGGCGAGCTACGAGAAGCACTTATCGCTAGCGAAAGAGTGGGACATTCATAGCCCAGAAGCTTTTGCTATCTCTCGCACAGAGAAAGAGTGTTACGACGCGTTCCAATCTCTGGAGTACGAAGTAAACACGCTGCACACCGCTAATGGACATTATGTTGTAAAGCACTTTATGGAAATCTTATGTGTGTGTGCGTACTACCTAGAGAAAGAAAACCTCACGTTAGCCCTGCAAGCCTTTAAAACACTTAATTCAACGACACTACAGAATTCATTTCACCTAGCTGAGCTGGCTGTTTTTTCGAGAGAGCACTCTCGTGAGCTTGAGAAGAAGCAAAACTTACAAAAACAAGCCTTTCAAATCGCAGCTTAAAAACTAAAACTATAAGGAGAAATGAACATGATTATGAAACAACACGAATCAGCAGTTGTGGTTAAACGTGATGGCGCAAAAGCTATCTTCAACGCTCAACTGATTAAGAATGCTGTTCAGTCAGCAGCAGAGAGTATTAACTGCATCAATCGCGAACTAGGCGATATCGTTGCTGCTAATGTATGCGAAAAAATGAATGGTAAAGCCGAGGTCGAGATCTCTGAGATCCAGTCTCTGGTAGAAAAAGAACTAATGCATGTCGATGAAGATGTGGCTCGTGCTTACATTGAGTATCGTCATGACCGTGATATACAACGTGAAAAAGCAAGTGCATTAAGTGCTGAAATTTCTGGTTTAGTAGATCAAAGCAACGCTGACCTACTGAATGAAAATGCAAATAAGGATGGCAAGGTAATTCCTACACAGCGCGATCTTCTTGCTGGTATTATCTCTAAGCACTATGCAAAGCACCACATGCTACCGCGTGACATCGTTCAAGCACATGAGAATGGTGAGATCCATTACCATGATCTGGATTACTCTCCATTCTTCCCGATGTTCAACTGCATGATTGTAGATCTAGAGAACATGCTGAAGAACGGTTTCCGCATGGGTAATGCAGAAATCGACACACCTAAGTCAATCCAAACAGCAACAGCTGTTACTGCCCAAATAGTAGCGCAAGTAGCTAGCCATACTTATGGTGGTACTACACTTAATCGTCTCGATGAGGTATTAGCACCTTACGTAACGATTAGTCATCAGAAGCACCTAGATACAGCTAAAGAATGGGATGTGCCAAACCCTGAAGATTACGCACGTAAACTAACAGAGAAAGAAGTCTATGATGCCTTCCAATCTCTTGAATACGAGATCAATACGCTTTTCTCAAGTAATGGGCAGACTCCCTTCCTTTCTGTGAACCTAGGGCTAGGTACTAGCTGGGAATCTAAACTTATCCAGAAGTCTATTTTCCAAAATAGAATCAAGGGCTTGGGTAAAAACAAGAAGACTGCTGTTTTCCCTAAACTACTGTTCACTATCAAAGATGGCGTTAACCTTAAGAAGGAAGACCCAAACTACGATATTAAGGAACTAGCTCTAGAGTGTGCTTCGAAACGCATGTATCCAGACATTCTGAACTACGACAAAGTTGTAGAGGTCACAGGTTCATTTAAGGCACCAATGGGCTGTCGTAGCTTCCTAGGTCGTTATGTCGACGAGAATGGTAATGAAATACACGAAGGACGTAACAACCTTGGTGTAGTAAGCCTTAACCTACCTCGCATCGCCATTGAAGCTAACGGTGATGAGGCTAAGTTTTACGAAATCATGGAACAGCGCACTGAGCTTGTTCGTCGTGCATTAGAGACGCGTATTGATCGCCTTCGTGGTGTTAAGGCACGTGTTGCTCCAATCCTTTACACAGAGGGTGCCTTAGGTGTTCGTCTGAACCCTGATGACGAAGTGCTAGACATCTTCAAAAATGGCCGTGCATCAATCTCAATGGGATACATCGGTATTCACGAGACCATTAATGCTCTTTATGCTCAAGATGGTGAGCACATCTTTGATGACGAAACGCTTCGTCAGAAAGGTATCGAAATCGTTAAGTTCCTGAAGAACAAAGTTGACGGCTGGAAAGAGCAAAGTGGATGGGGCTACAGCTTATATAGCACGCCTTCTGAAAACCTGTGTACTCGCTTCTGCGCACTAGACACTAAAGAGTTTGGTGTACTAGGTAGCGTTACAGATAAAGGATACTACACGAATAGCTTCCACCTTGATGTGCAGAAGAAAGTTAACCCCTACGACAAGATCGATTTCGAGATGCCATACCCGGAGCTAGCGAGTGGAGGCTTCATCTGTTACGGCGAGTTCCCTAACATGCAGCGCAATATTGAAGCTCTAGAGAATGTCTGGGACTACAGCTATGACCGAGTTCCTTATTACGGAACTAACACTCCGATTGATGAGTGTTACGAGTGTGGGTTCACAGGAGAGTTCGAGTGTACAAGCAAGGGCTTTACATGCCCTAAGTGCGGCAACCATGATCCTAAGAATGTATCTGTTACACGCCGTGTTTGTGGATACTTGGGCTCGCCAGATGCTCGACCGTTTAACTCTGGTAAGCAAGAAGAAGTTATTCGCCGTGTTAAACACATGTAGAAGCTAATGAATTACCATAAGTATCAACAAGTTGATGTTGTAAATGGTGAAGGCACACGTTGCACCCTGTTTGTAGCAGGGTGCGAACATAACTGCCGAGGTTGCTATAACAAATCAACGTTAAATCCCAATTCTGGTCATCCATTTACACAAGAAATGGAAGACCAGATTATCACAGACCTGAAAGATACGCGTATCAAGAGGCGTGGACTGTCACTATCAGGCGGTGATCCTCTACATCCAGCAAACATTGCCAGCATTTATAAACTGGTACTTAGGGTGAAGGAGGAATGTCCAGACAAAGATATTTGGATGTGGACGGGTTATACCATGGATGAACTATCTTCAGAGCAAAAAGTGATAGTAGAACACATCGATGTTTTAATTGATGGAAAGTTTGAGCAAGATAGGTACGACCCAGAACTACTGTGGCGTGGAAGCTCTAATCAAATCATACATAGATTCAGTATTTAGATGGTTTATGCACTGTCAGTGCTCTACGTATGATGCCAAATAAATGGCAGGTTTTCCTGACACGCTATTTCGGTTTGGGACAAAAGCGAGTTCGCCAACATCCAAATATAGCTAAGTTTAGTTAGCTAGTTACTTAAAAATCGATAATGAATGATATAGTTTGATATATAAACTTATTAGTAAAACAGGTAGAACATGCCTTGGACTAAACAGGAAATTCACCGCCGTATTGTTGCTCTTTATTCACATGGTGATCCGTCTATTGAAGGCTTTAATTCTGAGCTTTCAAATCAAGAGCATTACAAAAGAACAATAGATGGCTTAAAGCAGGAAGTTTTACAAAGGACGTTCAGTAAATATGCAGTTCAGATTGAAATAGCTTATCTAGTTGTTGTTCATAATGAAATTAATTTACTAAATGAAATTGGATTTGATAGCCTACGGAAAATGGATTTCGCTAAGTTCAGATCTTATGTTGGAGCGTCGTTCAGTGCAAAGCATCAAAGATGGTCTCCAAATCCAGATGGCCGAAAAATGGCACTGCATAAACTGGGTTTAGATGAGGAAACTGATATTTCGTTTACGGAGTTCTCTAAGCTAGTTGTAGAAGACTTACAAGGTCGTTCCACTAGGAGCAGAAAAGCCTACCTGCAAGGCGGTTAATTAAACTGCAGAATGACAGTTGGTAAACCTATAAGGTGCAATAAGATCCAGAACTTAGGGGCAGAAAGCGACTTAGGGTAAGTAGCCATCCTATTATTCATGAACTTTACCTTTGGATAATATCTTGTTTGGTTTTTTGACTTTGTCAGTATACGCTAGAGCTGAGTAGTAATTTGTATTTATTCGACGGTTAATCATGGTTACAGCGAGTACAAGTCTGGCTAAGCGCCGACATAATGAAAAAAAATCGTCTTTTGCATCTTTCGAATCGCATAGTAAAAAGATGTCGAAACAGACTATACGGAATAACCGTCTAGCTGAGTTTGTTGTCACTTTGATGAGGGGAAGATGGGATAAGGTAGACGCACTGAAAGCTACTGAGGCTAAATTTGAACTATCTGCTAATCAAGTCCGTAGCGGGTTACATGAGTATATAAATCGTACTGGTACGTTCCATGGGAATATCACAAACCCAAGCGAGGTTGAAGCTCTTATAGGCAATATGGAAAAAAGAAAGTCGAACAAATATGCATAGTTATATAAATAATTTTCTGTTCGGTTCAGGCGGGCTATGTACTTAGGCTAGCGACCCTACTAAGGCCGGGTTACTAATCCCCAGTCCGCCAATAGTTTCGACGACTGAAGCTAGTGCTGTTTTTGCAAATCTTTCTACTTTATCCATAATTCTACCCTTCTTACCAAGGCTACGGCTTGGCTCCGATGTTGTTAGCAATAATAGGTTTTTGGTTAAGTTCATACCTACCAACAAAAAAAAGGCGGATGGTTCAATAGTAACCAGTGCGGCTTCTGACACCGCGTCGCTGCCCGCTAGCCTAAGCACACAGATATAAAATGCTAAATGAGATCTCACTTTTCGTCAAATATTTACGTGAAGTACCAGTTGCATGTTCTGGCGCTAAATTAAGGAATATGATCACCAAGCTTAGGGACAATAGCCAGGGCAAGATTACGAAGCCCCTTGCCCTGCAAGGACTTGCGAAAGGTAAGCGTT
>NZ_JBFSUV010000042.1:0-48157 GCF_041467515.1 Vibrio sp. 10N.247.311.12 | reverse complement strand
TATGAGGTGATGATATCACCTCTAACTAAGTGACCAAATTCAGCGTACCACTACAATAGACTCCATCAACCAACAAAATGAGATCGAAGTTTTATCCAAAAATGCCAGTAGTCCCAACAACCGGGTGACTCCACAGGTCTATCCATCCCATCACCAATTTTTTAGGTGACTTTAAAGATGCCCCTACACTAGTCTGATAGCTAAAGTTAGAATAGACCCGTTAAGTATCATCGATTTACAAAACAGAGCCAAAATATCTAAATAAAAACAGTGAGAAGCGATACAATAATCAAGTTGCAAAATTGCAGCGTGGGACACCTGCCCACTGACAGCCCATTCACAGAGAACCATAAAGTAGCCTCACATGTCTAAAGAACCCGGTTTCACTACAGAATACAAACTCGACAAGACGTTTTTCGCGGAGTGTTATGATCAAACTAGCCTTCCGACTCAATTTCCAAAAGCCTACTTAAAAGGAATACTGTTTCTTATTTTTGGTGTGGTTTTGCTGGAGTTTGAACTATTACCTAACGGCTATGTTGGCTGGTTCTTTATTGTTTTGAGTGTGATTGAAGCATTCAGTGTGTACTGCAAAAGAACCTGGTGGTTATGGCGACAAAAAATCAGCTCAGGCGCAGGCAGCAAAATTGTCTTTCAAGGTGACGCTAACGGAGTAAGTTACAAAAACCACAAAGCGACCAACACCATCGCGTGGAGTGACATCGACCAACTTGAGCAGACCGATCTTGGTTTTATCCTGCATATCGGTAAACAGCGCCAATATGTGAGTAAATCTTGTTTAAACGATGAAGCTATTGCCTTCATGATTGAACACCACGCCGCATCAAAAGCGAAATAACACCAATAAATGCCTGCTGATTTAGCAGGCATTTTTCTATCACTTTTAATTCTACGTATCGAATTACCGGGCAATAACAATGAATACCGTGTACCAAATCAGTGATTGCCACCTTTCCGATGAATCCAGCTATGAGAACCTGCGCAGAGCACTGGAATACGTCAACAAAAACACGGCATGCAAGACCATCTTTCTGACTGGTGATATTTGTTGTAACCCAAAGTCTGGCGACTACGTTCGATTAGAGGCATTCATTAGGCAACACATTAGCGACCAATCCATTTACGTGATTGCGGGTAATCATGATGACTCTCGCTTAATGCGCACAGAGCTAAAAGGCTCGACGATTTATGTCACCGACAAAGCCACCATCGGTGAACGAGAGTTTGTGTTCCTAGACTCAAGCTTCAAGCCGCTAGACAGCCGCCACCCACTTGGTTCAGGGCGTATTGATAACCGCGGCATGGCTCAGCTAAAACAACAATTGAGAAAGGCCAATGATCCTATCGTGGTTGTTCACCACCCTGTCATTCCAGTCGGTGCAGATTGGATGAAAGCGATCCGCCTAGAGAACGATACTGATGTGATGAAAGTGCTTCGAAAATATCGCGTTCGTGACGTGTTCTGCGGTCATGGCCATGATGAAATAACAGCGACACAGCAAGGCATAACTCAATATATGGCCCCGTCGACAGCCTATGGCTTTGACCACTCGATCAATGAATACAATCGCAGCGAGAAGATAGGATTAAGTCGAATCTCGTTCTGTACTGATTCCATCAACTACCAAGCTGTCTATTTTTGAACCCTATCTTACTGTCTTAAACCTCATAGATTAGCTTTCAAATAAACCAAACTATATAGAGCTATGCCAATAGAAGAGGCTTGCGGCGATTCAATTTATCTTATTTGAACGTGAACAAGCGGTAGGATTATTTGACTCCATCATTACTCAATGTGACCTATCTGGATTCTCTCCAAATATAAAAAAACAACCCAACAACATGCAAACCGTGTTAACCCAAGTCTCTTCTGGCTTAGGTGTATCTATCGCACCGCATGCAATTCGTGATTTACGCAGTGAGGGATGTGTATTTGTTAATCTTGAATCTGTGGACGTACAAATGCCATTAGTGATGACACACCATTCGCATACTCTATCCCCTACAGCCAGTGTCTTTGTTGCTGTCGTACAGAGTGAAATTGAGGCGATTCAACAAAACATGGCTTAGAAAGTTATCTATACCATATTCGTATAGAATTTAAATCAAATGGTTATTTTTGTTATTCAATCGCTAACCTTAGACTTAGCTCATCGAAATCATTCATTAAAACGATGAACCAAAGTTAAGGTGTCACCATGTCAAAATTGACTACAGAAGTGTTGAGCACAGGACGTTTATTACTGATGTCGAGCGCAGTCTCGGCAACTGCTGCAAACCTTTATTATAACCAACCCATCTTACCTAAGATCGGCGCAGAGCTAGGGTTAACAAGCGAACAGCTAGGCGCAGTGCCAGCTGCCGGTCAGATTGGTTATGCCGTGGCATTGCTATTCTTATCGCCCTTAGGAGACACGTTACCCCGCAGACGCCTAATAGCGATCTTGTCTGTCATGTTGGTGTTGTCATCTTTTGTCGCGTTTACTGCATCTAGCTTAGTGGCTCTGGTTGTTGCGTGTTTTGCGATTGGTTTGAGTGCCAACATCACTCAGCAGCTGATTCCATTTGCAGCGTCACTAAGTACTCCAGAAACGAAAGGAAAAGTCATTGGCACATTAATGACAGGCCTAACTGTGGGCATCTTGCTTTCGCGTACACTCAGTGGGTTCATCGGTGAGCAGTTTGGGTGGCGCGCGGTATTTATGATGTCAGCAATTATTGCGATGGTCTTTGGTGTGTTGCTGTATGCCTTTTTACCGACGAACACGCCGACAACGAAAATACCTTACCTTAAACTGGTTGCGAGCATGGCCACGTTAATCAAGCAGCATGCGACACTGCGTACTTCCGCTTTAACTGGCGCGCTTTGGTTTGCTTCGTTCAATGCGCTGTGGGCGACGTTAGCTCTGCATGTCAGTGAATCTCCGTTTAACTACAATGCACAACAGGCAGGAATGTTTGGTGTTATTGCTCTTGCTGGAGTCATTGGAGCAAAAGTTTCAGGGTCACTGGTGAGCAAGTTTGACTCTCGAAACATGATCAGTATGGCGTTAGTTATTATTACTGCTGGTTTTATTATATCGGGGCTTTTCGCTGACACATTGGCTGGATTGATCGTCGGTATCATTCTCATCGACCTTGGGGTATTTAGCGCTCAAGTATCGAACCAAGTACGCGTATTCTCAATTGACCCACAAGCTCAAAGTCGTATCAACGGAATCTATATGCTTGGCTACTATCTCGGTGGTGCGTTTGGTTCATTTGTGGGAATTCAGGTATTTGAACGTGCGGGTTGGATTGGTGTTGTGGGCTTTAGTATTGCAGTCGTGATATTGAGTTTTATCGTTAACCGTTCAAATAAGCAATAAGTCACCTCGTCTTAATTCTTGAACTTACCAATATGCACAACGGATATTCACTCTGTAATTGATAGCAAATTACCACCCAGTGATTTGCTATCGTTCTAGATCTAATAAGGCAGTAGTAACTCTACTCTCTCAAGTTTTGAATATCATGATTCTCAAACAAGCTTTCCCGCCTAGAGCGCTGTTATGCCTTTGCGAGATGATCTTGGTCTATTCTTATCATTTAGACGACTGAGTTCCGAGGCTTTGAGTATGAATAAACTGTTTTTAATCTTATTGGTTTTTCTTTTGTCCGGATGCGGAACAAGTGATAGTGCTTTGATTGAGAGTGGTCACAACACCTCTTAGATACAAGGTTTTCATGACGGTAGGCATAGCGGCATGCAAGAAAGCGGCAATAGCTTCGAAAACTACATAAAAGATGGAAAGCGTTTTGAATCAGACAGTGACTACAAACAAGGCTGGATCGCGGGTGAATCTGAGGGGAAAAAACTACAAGCAGAAGCAACAGCGATCGGTAAAGGTGCCGCTGCTGGTTATCCTCAAAAATCTACAACGACGGATTTAGGTGAAGTAGCAAAAGACACCTTAAAAGGCGTCGATACATCAGGCTTAGAGAATTTAAAATAAAGGTATAACAAAGCCAAAGTTGGGGTCTGGAATAACTCGTACCTTGCCGACACTTACAAACACACCTGAGCATAAATTGATCTGCATCAGCATATGGTTTAATAATGATTAACTACTAAACATTCATAATACAAATTGCGCAATACTGAATTGAGGAGTTCATTTTTTACGTTGTTGGTGATTTCATGGATGTTCACACCTTAGCTATATATACCTCTTTGTTAGCAGCCACGGTTGCGAGCGCTATGTTGTTAACGCATAAATATATACTCGCAGGCACCACGTTAGGGGTGAATTATATTGCTTATGCTGCTTTGCTGTTAGGAGACAGTGTTACCCCACTTTCGTTCGGCGTTACTCAATCTTCAGGGTGCATACGCAACGGCTTTTGGTTTACTACTCGTCGGCATAACCGTGTTACGAGGAGCAAGTCGATCTTTTCTCGTAATATCAATCATCATTAGCTCCCTTGGCATTAGTTTCTTCCTTTATAGCGCCATAATTGCGCCTTCTGTTACTTCTAGGATCGAGGCTCGAAGTATTCTCGTTGTGACAATCTGTATCTTAGCCCTCTGTGCAAACAATTCAGGGGAAAAGCACGATAACAGAGAAGCAAAGTGCCTGTTGAACCTGACCCTGTTCATCAACATTCTCTATATGGCAATTCGGGGCGTACTTGCTCATACCAAAGGAACGAACTCGAACTATTACCTGATATCAGATATTCATAAATTGTCTTTCGTTATCATGACAATCACAATTGTTAGCCTCGCATTTTCAGTGTTTTGGATCTTAACTGATCGTTTGTTGAAGCAGACCTATCGTTCATCGATCACTGATGAACAAACCGGCCTTTATAACCGTAGAGGCCTAGCAGAACTGATACCCAAGCTTGTTCAACCAGGCCGAGAGAGTGACATTTCTGTACTGATTGCCGACCTAGATCACTTCAAAAAAATTAATGATACCTATGGTCATGACAAGGGAGATGATGTGATTAAGCACTTTGGTCAAATTCTTGAAGATACATGCCGCACAAGCGATTTCTGTTTTCGCTATGGTGGAGAAGAGTTTGTTGTCATGTTACCTAGAGCGAATAAAGTTCAAGCAATGCAGATAGCAGAAAGAATAAGAAACCACGCAAAACACAACTCCAATCAAGAGCTCTCTTCTGGCACGTATACTGTCAGCATTGGAGTGACTCAAGCCCTCATAAACGATGACTGGAATTCATTAATTAAAAGAGCGGATAACGCCCTATACGACGCAAAATCTCAAGGGCGCGATTGCATTGTGGAGCGTTAAGCCGAGTTGTAAAACAGTGTAAATATTCTTCCATCACAAAACATGTTGGCTAAGATTCAAGAGGTTAAACACACACAACCAGTAAGGTTAGCAAGGATGCGCTTTTTCGGTTTGTTTTAGCGATAGCATTATTGGCGTAACTCCCTTAAAGCGACTCTAGAACTTCCCGCCATTTACCCATTCTGCTTTTGGTGGCACGGGCTCTTGGTTTACCCATATCTCTTTAATTTGACCTCCCTCAACTCGGAATAGATCAAAACGCGCAACCTCGAGACCATTATCAATAACTCGGCTGTAAGCTGCTACGAAGTTACCTTGACCGACAATCTTGAACACTTGGTCATAGCCACCAATATAGCTATCTAAAGGGCTCACATCTGAGGCTTGATAAACGGCTAGCTCTTCGTGCTGGAGATACTTTGATAGCTTGTCTTTCTGCCCTAGTACCATGACATCACATAAAAAATCACGGATAAGGTTCTTATTCTCCTCTGTTTTATCTAAGTCAGTATGATTGATTGGCCCTTGCAGTCGACCTTCCCCTTCCGTCGGTTGAGCTTCGAAGGCAGAAATCACATCCCAATGTTCAATAATTTTATCGTCATTATCGGTATCGAATAGATCCGTAGTCACCCACTTATATTCGCCATTATTAATATCTTGGAATGCTTGAACAAACACGAATTGGCCATCGACGATTGAACGTATGATCTTTATGTCTCTAACAGGGCAGCGTTTTAAGAACGGTTCGAAGAACTCAACAAAACCATCAATACCGTTGCGAACCCCAGTGCTATGTTGAGTATAACGTTGACCGGTGTACTTCGTTACCGCCTCTAATGCATGACCATCTCGGATACCTTCCATATACAGATTAGTCGCATTCGCTAGCTTATTGCTCATAGATAGTTTCTCCAAACTTAATAGTGCCAAAGTACGTTATTTGGCTCGTACACTGAAACTCAGAACTAGATTGTCTCAGGTGTCCTTTTAACTGTCGGATTGTTGAATAGGCTCTTCGCGTCGCTATTCAAAACCAAGTTAAGCTCGATATACGTCTACAGCATATCGAGCCTTTACAACCTAATTGGTCACTGTGGTTACTGTTTGGCGTGATAAGCTTTAGATACTGCGTAGCTATCCTCAAACCAGTTCCAACTCTTCACTTTGCCATCTTCAACCTGAACTCGAACCGCCCAGCTGAATTTACCCGTGTCTACACCAGATTCATTCGCAATGGCACTCATGCTGCCCATGAATACTGCTTGGTCGCCGTTTACAAAACTATAGTCTGTTGACCAGCTTGTGACTTTCAAACCTACGCCAAATAGAGGAAAGAAAGTGTTGAGCACTTTTTCTTTTGACTCCCAGTTACCGATCCAAGGGATGTCGGCGTCACCTTCGTTGTGCCAGACAAAATCATCGGCCATTAATGACTCGAGTTTTGCCATATCACCTGAGCCTGCCGCCCATAAGAATGCTTGAGCCGTTTCTAGTGTCTTTGCTGAATCGACTGCTTTTGTTTCATCTGCAAGGGCTGGAGTGAATTGAAAGAAAGCCAGAAGACTCGCTAGACCGATAAGTAGATTTTTCTTTAACATTTTCTTTCTCCTGATTGTCAATTTTGAAGCTCAATGCGTGGGAGATTAAAAGTGCCATCAGTGCATGCTTTGAACTTCAGTTCTGTTTGTTGCCTTGTTGAGATAACTATAGCTGTGCTAAATTTTTGGTAAACTCACTAATTGAACACGTTGGATATGCGCAAATGCACAACATAAGATGGGATGACCTGCAATATGTTCTAACAGTGGCGAATGAAGGATCCCTGTCGGCCGCGGCAAGAGCACTTGGTGTAAACCACAGCACCGTTTTACGTCGTATTGACACCTTTGAGTATCGTCACAAATTACGAATTTTCCATAAACTTCCTACCGGATACAAACTAACGGTTGAAGGGCAAAAGCTTCTGGAGTCAGCTCTCGCTATCGAATCCACAGTAAGAGAATTGGAGCACAAGGTTTTTGGACAGGAATTGAAGCTAGAAGGTACGCTAAGAATAACGACGACCGATGCGTTATCTCGCCTCATTCTGGGTACTCATTTGGCTGCTTTTCATCGGCTTTATCCAAAAATTCAGTTAGAACTCAGCCTCACATCTCGTCAATTGGATATTTCACACCTAGATGCAGATATCGCGATTCGCCCGGCAAATGAGTTGCCAGCCCATTTAGTTGGGACCAAGTTAAGTAAAATTGCCTTTGGTGTTTACGGATCGCCAGAATATATAAATGGCCTTAAGAGTAAGCACCCCTTAAAGTCTGCATCTTGGTTAATGATGCATAGAGGCAGTGCTTCGCTACAGGTTTCTGAACTGATTTCGGAAGACAAAATTGTCATGAAAGCCGACTCTTTTGAGCCCCTGATCATCGCGGCTGAAAATCAGATGGGGTTAGCCTACTTACCCTGCTTTTTAGGTAACAGTAAGGGAACTCTGCAAAGAGTAGATATGGAAGTGATGCACCAAAATACAGACCTATGGATGATGACTCATAAAGATTTAGAAGATTCAGCCAAAGTAAAAGCATTTTTTAATTTTATGAAAGGCGCAATCAAATCAGACCATAATCGGTTGGCCGGATTTGATTATTAGCGAACGAGTGCCGGCTCTTCACCATTAGGCTTACGAACAAAATGACACAAAGCCCACAGCACAAACAAAGTCACAGTCAGCTCCCAAGCGCGTAGGAAGGTACTTTCCAACCCCAAATTACTACTGGTCATGTACAACTGAATCGGCAGCATAGTCGCCAATAACGCATCGGCATGAACGTCTCTGGCTGAACCTTTCGCTTTGGCCATTGATGCGGTGATCATAAAGGCAAATAAACCCAACACTATGGTGTAGTAACCGAATGTAGACTGATGCCCTGCCATCAACAAGGTGAACACCGCGGCTACTGCACAGCCGCCTACTTGAGTTTGAAAACGGCGGTCAACCACGTCGATAAAGCTTTTGTGTGTGGTTTGGGTTGCAGCAGCAATCACTGGCACCATGCAGAACGTTGCAGAGATGATGTCGACAATCATCAAGAATGCCAAACCAAGACCAATCAACGCGAGTGAAATTGCTCTGTTCTCAAATGTGACAGGCTGTTCTTTAAATACAGGAGGCTTGCTTCCTTGCTCAACAGGGAACAGAGCCACCATGGTTTTTGCTACTACCATGGTAATCAACATGGATAACAAAATTTCATGAATACGCATCGGCATATCCATGGTGGTGTGCTGAGCAAACACGACAATCAAAATCCAGTTGAAAGTTGGCATCAACATTTGACCTTTCTTTGCCGGTGTAGTAGCTCGACGACGCATAAAATCGAAGAAGAACAGGCTAATGGTCCACACCACAAACGGATGCTGTAAAAATACCTCAGTCACCACCAGCGCTGTACTTGCTGCCATTTTGCTGAATCAGAGTCACGCGCTTGATGCAGTTCGGCTTGCGCTTGTGCCACTTTCAATTGGTAGCTACTGGCATCGATAGCAAATAATGGCTGACCTTTTTCAACCAACTCGCCATTACTAACCATGACATCGGTAATCACACCGGACACTTCTGGCGCAATGGTCGCCACGTTACGATACAAAGTCGCTTGAGTGGTGAAAGGGGAAACATTATCTGAGGTGACTAAAAAAGCGGAGAACAATGCTGCCGCTGAAAAAACAGTGTAAATCGCGTATCTATAAAAATTTTCGTTCATGCTTGTGCCTAGTTTTCATTCGTTATAAAGCGCCGCGCTCACGGCTTATTCGATTCTCTTTTCTACGAAAACTAGGTTATAACCATTCACAATTGGAAAATATAGCCAATAAAAGAAGTATGGATTCCACATTTGGAAAGGTTGATGATTTGTACCGATTTCGCTCAGTGGTTGAGCGAAAAGGTCAGATAAGGGTGTATTGAAACGTTAGAATTCCGTTCATCCCCTTTCCTTCCCTACGCTCAATAAAAGATTGAAGAAGTAAGCCGTACCCAGTTACATTCCATTAGATTACTGAATTTGAACTAGCTTCTTATGGTTAAAATGCCTATTGTACAAACCATAAAATTATAAAGACTCGCGGCCTTTGCCACAGAGACTCTCCATTTAAAGCGAAAAGACTTACTATGAATTTTGATATCAATGCACTGAAACACCACCAACTGGTCGAAGATGGTCAATTAGAAGGGTATTACATTCATCAGCCTGTGCAAGGCAGTCAACCAGATGACAAAGCCGTTTTAGAAGAGCGCCAAGCGCTGGAAAGCCAAGGATATAAGGTGGTTCAGGTTAAAGCGAAAGGCGGAACAACTACGTTTGCCGAGGCTATGCAAGAACTTGCGAAGAAGACAGGCCACCAGCCTAAATAGTAAGTGACTTGGTAAACCAATATGATCATCGAGAAAGCACCCTACCGACTATTGAGTCAGCTGGGTGCTTTTTTATTGACGGCCTTTAACTGACTAATCTTGTTAACTGACCTAAGTTACTGACTCAGCTGACTGAACTTCGGCAAGCTTTTCACAAACTTCTGGTGTACATCCATATAAGTTTGCATATAGATTTCATCGATATTGTCACCACTCGGGAAGCTGGATGAGAAATCTACGTGGTTGCGGTCAATCGAAAATTTAGCCGCCTCGACAATATGAGCAATGAACATTCGAGGATCTTCCAAGCCGATAGAGATACGCATTGTCGTCGGTTTGATACCGGCTTCATTGAGCGCTTCATCACTGAGTTCTGAGTGCGTAGTCAGTGCTGGACACAGCGCCACTGTATTGGTTTGCCCTAAACTTACTTGCATGCCGATAGCGGGCTCAAGCATGTCGAAGAACTGTTTGAAGCCATCTCGATTGATTGGCGCACGGTCGCCATTGCCTTCCATATCGATAGTGAAAAGCGCCGCTGGTAGCCCCAAGTACATGTTGTTCTGGCAGTGTTCATAGTTATCACTATCTGGCAAAGCAGGACACGACACATTGATGTCTGGGTGAGCATCAAAGATCTTCGCGAGAGTCAGTGTATTAATCGTTTTTTGCACCACTCGCATCTCATACGTTTTCATACCATTGAGCACTTCAAACGCTTTGTCTGCGTCTAGGAATGCGCCCTTAATGTAGTACACATTCCAAAACAGCGTTTCGTCCCATGGAATGGTGACCTCATCGCCGTTGGACTTGGTGAAAGTGACCTCCTCTCCTTTTGGAATAAACATGGTCTCGTTGCGGCCAATCACAACTCCAGCGGTTGTGGTGCCAGAACCCGCCAGTTCTTTGGTGTAGGAGTGAATCACATAATCTGGTCTTTCCATCACATCGTCACGTTTTAGTACTGGGTGCAACAATGGTGTACCCACTGTTGAGTCAACAATCACATCCCAACCACGAGAGTGACCAGCTTTACTGATGCTAGCAACATCCAACACGTATCCATGCGGGTTACACGGTGACTCTAGGTAAACGTAGATTTTCTTACCTGCAGCGATGCGATCTGCGTATTTATCAGCAACCTCATCAAGGCGCGTCGCAAACTCATCACCGGAGTAACCATCCACCCACTCTACCGCGACATTTAGGTTAGACGGTTTCCCAAACCAATCTTCCAACAACTGGTAAGAACCGCCATAGATATTACGTGAAGCCAAGACTATGTCTTCATGTCCAAGTAAATGGCTCAACAATCCATCAATGGCCGCCATACCCGAATTAAAGTTCCATGCGAGGTATTCGTTGGCTCTAGAGCCTGCCTCGATATCAACCATATGGTTAGCCAGTGAAATCGATGTAGGGTTAAGCAGTCGAGAATATATATCGTGCAACGGCTCTTTACCGTTAAACGCATCTTCAATCCATTCTGTACACGCAAACAAATAGGTCGCGGTACGTGTAATCACAGGGCTTGCAGAAAATATAGCAGCGACATTATCGAAAATTGGATACGCACCTTTAGACGCAAAATTACCATTATTGGTGGCAATAGACTGGTAAGTGGCGCGCATTGGGTTTTGCAGATTATCGAGGATCTTAGCGATCTGGAATGACAAAAAACGTTTGGCGTTAAACCAAGCGATTCGGTCACTTTTATCGAGCTCTGAAAGTCCATCAACCGTCAATGCCCAAAGATCGTGTGTCTTGGTATTGGCTTGGTACAGTGTCGTCGCCAGTTCAATCAGCGTGATGCCGTAATCGCTATTTGGGTCGATACCAAAATGCTTTGCTTGCTCAACGGCAAGAGCTTCTGCTTGTTCGTGTTTGGTGGTTTTACGCAGCGGGCTAAGTTGAGTTGAAGTATTCATAATTCCTAAGTCATTCCATGCTTGTTGTTCCTTCTTTAATTTTAGTTTTGGGCAGATGTTAAAAATTGCTATTTGCGAAGTAAGACATACACTTTGAGCAATAATATTGCCAAACTAAATTCAATATTGATGGATTATGCCAATGGACGAGATCGACAAGAAAATACTGGCTGAACTGCAAAACAACGCTCGGCTGTCTAATCAAGAGTTGGCCGATCGAGTAGCACTGTCGCCCTCTCCTTGCTTACGCCGAGTTCGAGCATTAGAGAAACAAGGGATAATTCGTGGTTACCACGCCAGTGTCGACCAAGAAGCGTGTGGCCTGCCAGTCAATGTGTTTGTGTTGGTGAAACTTGAAAAGCCGACAGAAGAGAACATGCGAGACTTTGAGCAGCACATTGAAGTGATTGACGAGGTGTTAGAGTGTTTTCTGATGACGGGCAATCACGACTACCTATTGCATGTAGTCAGTGAATCGCTAAAAAGCTACGAGCAGTTCATCCGTAAACAACTAACTCGCCTGCCTAATATTGCTTCTATTGAATCCAGCTTCGCCTTCGGTCAGGTAAAAACTAAGACCAAGTTGCCAGTGAGGTAATTAGAAACGACTTAATTTGTCTGTGCTGAAGGCATTGGATAATCATCTCCAATCATACAGATAAGAGCGCCACCAAAAGCTTTTTCGTAACGTATTTTTCCTGTCGCATCTGAGCTTTCTATACTCGAACTGCCGTCCACAATCTTATTAATTTCTTGTGCGACTTTTGTTGGTACCAACCAGATACAAGCTGCAACAGAGCAAGTGGATGATGACGATTCGCAACCTGTCTCGGAGCTTCCTCTTATCCAAAGACTATCCTTTTCCTTAAGCAGTAATTGCGTTGCTATGTAATCTGGGTGGTCGATGTACTGATCGCCACCTATCCATGTATCTTCATAAGGTAGGTACGGCCCTTTCCATGTGGATAAGCCCGGATTTACAATTAAGTGATTGATGTTTAAGTAGCCGAAGTTCGTATCGGTATCGGAAGCAATAGGAGGCAGAGAGCCATTATCACGAGAATATTGCTCAGCGGCATCCAAAACAGTATTCAGTTGGCCGATTAGAAATTTTGCCTCGTCGACACGGGACATACGGTTCCCGAACTGGTTGTAGATAAAAAAACGTTACAAGTTTCCATTTTTTTATCTGACGCAGAAGTTTCAACATCTATTTTATCTCTCATCAAGAAGGTTCTGATAACGCTAAGGTCGTCCCTATGAGAAAGATTATACCAGAGTAAAATCAAGCGTTTTGCATTGAAACTTACTTGTCCATGTCTGCGGAAAATAAGCCTAGCTCTAATGTGCCCAACTTCGATTTAGAGCCTCCCTAAAAACAAACAATCATCACACCCGACTTCACTGACGTAACCCTCAAATCAACCTTGTATTGAATTGCTCCGTAAAACAAACCAAAGCGATGGAAATCGATTCGAAGTGATCGTTTTATCGGACTGTCATCTAATTTTTGTACTTTGATATAACAAATAGCTCAAAAATTATTGAGCGATCGTTCAATTATATCAAATTTTCCACTATAGTTGATTGGTCAAACAACTCACAACAAGGAAAAGTTATGAATCCAAATACCGAATCTCAATCAACGCCGACTCGATCTATCCCTCAAGAAGCATTTGATTGGTACGACGAATATGCACACGGCCTGATTGATCGCAGAGAGTTTATGGCTCGTCTATCTGGGCTAGCTGTACTTGGCTTAACCATGACGACGCTAACTTCTGCACTGATTCCTAATTATGCGCAGGCAGAGCAAGTCTCTTTCAATGACCCTTCCATCAAAGCAACCTACGAGAAGTTTCCTTCACCTAAAGGACACGGCGAAGGCTATGGTTACTTGGTTGTACCCAAAGAGTTAGAGGGCAATGCGCCTGTTGTATTGGTCATTCATGAAAATAGAGGCCTCAATCCATACATAAAGGATGTGGCAAGACGACTCGCAGCGGCGGGGTTTATTGCGTTTGCACCTGATGCACTCTATTCGCTTGGCGGGTATCCAGGTAATGATGATGAAGGTCGAACGATGCAGAAGTCGCTATCAAAAGAGAAAATCGAAGAAGACTTTATCGCAGCGGCAAACTTCTTGAAGTCCCATGAAAAAAGTAACGGTAAGCTAGGCGCAGTCGGTTTCTGCTTCGGTGGCTATATCGTGAATATGTTGGCCGCTGTCATGCCAGAGCAACTCGATGCAGGCGTTCCATTTTATGGTACTCCTGCCGCACCAGATTTAAGAAAAAATGTAAAAGGCCCCTTGCTCATCCAATTTGCGGGAATCGATAAACGCGTGAATGCGACTTGGCCAGATTATGAAGCCGAACTCAAAGAGAACGAAGCAGACTACACAGCTTACATCTATGACGGCGTGAACCATGGCTTCCATAACGATTCAACTGGCCGCTATGCTGAAGAAGAAGCAGAGTTAGCTTGGAAACGTACACTTGAGTTCTTTAACCAAAAGCTTTCTTAATAGTTAGCTTTACTGAACCCGTTTTCTTTAGATTCCGAGTGACTGCCCTATTCCCTACAAAACCCAAAAGGCCTCGCACTCGCGAGGCCTTTGTTGGTCGGTAATCAGTTCCTCCCTTTTCCCATTACCAACAATAGGTTTGAGATGTAAACCAAGGGGGTTAGAAGGGGATTGTCGGTCGAGTCTCACGTACAGAAGCCTCGTTGATTCACTGACTTAACCGCTCATCAATGTAACTTCGCTTCAAACAAACCTATTGACCCGATCGCGCAAATAGATAATATAGATAGCTAGACGTCTACATGTCTTTTATTTATTAAATGGAGTTATCATGAACAGCTACAAAAAAATCACAGCATCCCTGTTGGCATTAGCTTTCGTATTCGGTGTAACAGGATGTGGAAAAAAAGACGAGGCTGTCATCAAGATTGGGGCGACAGTTGGCCCACATGCACAAGTTGTACAGGCAGTCGCCAAAGAAGCAGCAAAGCAAGGGATTAACATTGAGCTAGTTGAATTCTCAGACTACATCACCCCTAACGCAGCATTAGATGATGGAAGTATCCAACTCAATAGCTACCAACATCAGCCATTTCTCGACAACTTTAACGACAATCACGATAGCAAGTTAGTTTCTATCGGACGTTCAATTTTGATGCGTATGGGCGTTTACTCTAACAAGTACACTTCGCTTGACTCTATCCCTGATAACGCACGAATCGCGATTCCAAACGACCCAACGAATGGCGGGCGTGGACTATTACTGCTTGAAGATGCCGGGCTGATTTCATTAAAAGACAACGCTGGTTTCAACGCATCTTTAAACGATATTGTTAGCAACCCGAAGAACATTCGATTTGTTGAAGTGGATGCCGCGCAGTTACCCCGCTCTCTTGACGATGTAGATGCTGCTGCAATCACCATGAACTATGTAATGTCGGCTGGACTCGATCCTAAGAAACAAGGCATTTACTTAGAGAAAAAAGACGCACCTTTAGCAGTGATGGTTGTTGCGGCGCGAGAAGAAGACAAAAATAATGAAACGTATAAAAAGATTATCTCAATTTACCACTCACAAGAGATCAATGACTTTTTAGACAGCACTTTCAAAGGCACCATCGAAGCCGCAAATTAAGCTAAATCGTTTCAGATTTGGCGTTGCATGATACTCATAAAGCAACGCCAGATTTGAGTTGGCGGGTTGTCGTTGACGCATTCCAGCTTCTTTTCAAATTAGAGAGCAAAGCTTTAGTTACTTGAATGGAGGTTGAAAACCATATCGTCAGAGCAGATTATGTAAGCATAAAATTCAATTAAATCTGGGGGCTTTGCATGAAAAAAGAAGTGATACTTTTTGATATAAACGAAACGGTTTTAAATTTGGAGTCATTACAGCCTAAATTTAAAGCGGTGTTTGGAAAGGAGGATGCATTATCACTTTGGTTTTCAAAGCTTTTACACTCTTCAACGGTTTGCATCGCAACAAACGTAAAATCTACTTTTTCTGAATTAGCGAATGCAGCGCTCAACGCTATTGCACAACGGTACAAGTGTGATTTAACGGCGGAAAGCAAAGGAGCCTTGTTAACTTCTTTTGCCAATCTACCACCGCACACAGATATCAAAGCGTCTTTGCTCAAATTGCGCGAGAACGGGTTTAAAACCGTCGCTTTTTCCAACTCATCCCTCGATCTCATCACTTCTCAAATCAAGAACTCAGGCTTAGAAGATTATTTCGACACCGTCATTTCCGTTGAAGAAACAGGCAGTTTCAAACCCAATTCAGATGTGTATAACTTTGCAGCCGAAACTTTAAAAGAGCCTGTCGAAAACCTTCGTCTTGTCGCTACTCATGATTGGGACACTCATGGTGCGCTATCCGCTGGCTTACAAGCAGCCTATATAGACCGAACAGGAGTTGAGTATCATTCCTTGTATTTGAAACCGGAGATTAGCTCAAGGACGATGAATGGTGTGGTGGAACAAATAATTAAGCACAATTTAGACAAGTAAAATCTCAAGAGACTTTTCTACTCCTGATTCGATACAACCACCCTGTAGTGGTCAACAAATTCCGGACACTGACTTAACCGCTTTGATCAACCTTGTGTTGAACTGCTCTGGTTATAGAGACGCTGTCGGTTACCTAAAAACTGCAGTTACCTAGCAACAAATATAAGCTAGAAACTACTGTAAGAATGAGGAACGCGTTTGTCTTCATCCCAGCCTAATAACTCAATATTGGTCAATGACTTGCGCTTCTCGTTACACAGTGAAGCGATATTGATGATAGGCAGTTGGCTACGAAACTGCGCGGTAAGTATTACCTTTTTACTTTCACTCAGGCTGCTTCGACATTGCGCCAAAACCGCTTCAGTATCTAGTTGGTGTGCGTTCTCGATAATTTGGATATCAGCATTCTCTTGATAGCAATCTATCAACCAAGATACAGCAGGCTCTTCTATGCTGGTGAGCACGATGACATCTTTTGTTGTGACCAATTCTTTGAGTTCAGATAGTTTGAGTTCAGTTTCCATAAATACCCTCATTCAGCTGAAAATACATTAAAGTCGGTTGCCCAGTTTAGCCTGTGCCAAATGGTAACCTCTGTCTATCATCTCTTGTGAGCGATCGAACTCTAAGGTGCCACAAGCATTACGTGGGATCTCAAGCGTAATATCGGCGGGATAAGCGGCCAGCTTCTGGCGAGCAATGGTCGATTGCATCGCATCAAACGCTTGGTTGGCAATGTCGTAAGCAGCAAAATTGAAGCTCATTTTACTTTTTACACTGTTACCGAGATTATCGATAAAGTGAACAACCTTCTCATGCAGGTTACTCTCTTTTGTTGGTAGGGAAACCGGTATCACTTCCTTTTGAAGCATTTCGGGTTCACCACCTAAGTTCACAGCCAGAGTAAAGTCTGTCTTATCACTAAAGGTAGGCGCAATCGGTACGGGATTGAGCACTCCGCCATCAATCAGCACTTCACCATTAATGACATGTGGAGTGAAGAACAGTGGCAAAGAGATGGAGGCGCGAATGGCATCAAACAGAGAACCGGATTGCAGCCAAACCTCTTTTTCTTCGGCGACGTTGGCAGCAACTGCGGTATAAGGGATAGGCAGATCTTCAATTGAAATCTCGCCGATCAGCCCACGCAGTGTGTCGATGATCTTGTCCCCTTTGAACATACCACTCGACTGCCATGAAAAGTCCAACAACATCGCCATATCACCTTGATCGATACTGGTGACCCACTCTTCAAATTCATCCAACTTGCCCGCAGCGTAGACACCACCGATAAGTGCGCCAATTGAACAGCCAGAAATGGATTTTATCTGATAGCCATGCTCAATTAACCAGCGGATGACTCCAACGTGAACCAAGCCTCTTGCGCCACCACTGCCAAGTACCAATGAGATCGTTTTTGCCATCATATTAATCCTTTAGTTTTAAATTCTAGGTGGGCTAACTCGCCGATTTACCAATTCGCCGATCTCAACTCACTGAATCACTCTCAGTCCATACGGGTAATGAAGGTTTGCTCGTCATCGACAAAAGCCACGTAGTCGCCGTGATAGATAAAAACCCGACCACGCCCTTCAACGATACACGCAAGCTGTGGGTTCAAATCTTCTTCAATATCTCTACTTTGAAAAGTGCCGGTATCGGTGATCACACCGCGGAGTTTAGGCAAAAATCCATAACTGCGTTTGGCTTGATCAATCAGGCTCAACTCGCTGGCGGTAGAAAAGCAAGCTGGGATTGGGCCTGCATCTTCGATAAACATAGTTTTCAGTTCTTCAAAGGCTGTAATTACCAGCCAGTCGATGCCATTTACGTGATGGATAAACATTGTTTATAAATACCTAGTTTCTCGATAACTCTAATGCGGAGATTCTATCACTATCAAGTGCAGAACGTGGGAGAAATTAAGGGACTACAAATAACCAGACACATACTATCTACAGGGTCTAATACTCGTCGTCCGACTCTACGACTAATGTCTAACCGACTGAGTCTATTTGTTTTTTTTGGTTTGGTATAAGGTACTAACAACTAAATGTTAATGGGTTTTTGATTATAAGTTGACGCATTGTTTGCACTTCATACCGTGAGTCAACAACGTTTGTTGGAATAACACACCTAAGAGTGTGAACGAAAGGAATCAAAATGAGCACTACTTTAGAGTCCGCACATATACAAACAGAGAAGCCTCAAGCCAATGAGGATGAACTCACCTATGAACAACAACATAAACCAAGCTCAGAGTTTGAATCCCGAGAACAGTATCTAGAACACGAATTGCAAATCATGTCGCCTAAGCGCTGGCGTCCAAATTTGCCGTTTAAAGATTATCGATTTGAGATAGAAGACACCATCCCAGCGATGGCGGCGACCATTGGTAAAGTGGTTATGGTGGGCGCGATTGCAGCCACCTTTGCTGGGGCTCTCGGATTAAATGAAGACTTCATTCTAGAAAACGTTCGTTATGAACTGCTCATCGCCTCTGTTTTCATTATTATTTTCTCTGGCTTTTTATTGCCGACTGCAAACCTCGCAGGGACCCACGGCCCACTTATCCCTTTGATTCCGATTGTGGTTGCAGCAGGTGGACACCCGATGGCGTTTGGCCTGTTGATTGGCGCTTTTGGCCTCATCTTAGCCATCAGTAAAGGTGGCAGCATGTTGGCCAACCTCACCAGTAAAGGCGTGTGTGGCGGCTTATTGCTCTACCTCGGCTTTGTTGGAACCGCCTCTCAAGTGAAAAAGCTTTTCGCTTGGGCTGAAGGAATCGGTATGAGCCACATCGCGTTTGTGGTGATCTTTTGCACCATTATCTTGTACGCGCTACTGGAACACTTCCGCAAACGTTGGTTAGCAGTACCTCTTAGCTGCTTGTTGGGTGGTACGATTGCATTTGCCATGGGCGCCCCATTTGCTTTCCACACTGAGCCAGGCTTGCCCAACATGAACCCTATGTATTGGTGGGGAGAAAATACAGGTTGGATGCTAGGCCTACCGACGATTGAACACTTCATGGTGGTATTGCCGTTTGCGATTCTAGCCGTAGCGATGTGGTCACCGGATTTCTTAGGGCATCAAGTATTCCAAAAGATCAGCTACCC
Source organism: Vibrio sp. 10N.247.311.12 (assembly GCF_041467515.1). NCBI lineage: Bacteria > Pseudomonadati > Pseudomonadota > Gammaproteobacteria > Vibrionales > Vibrionaceae > Vibrio > Vibrio sp. 10N.247.311.12. The sequence continues at coordinate 28,838 of NZ_JBFSUV010000042.1, read as the reverse complement.
AGAACGTACCGAAAAAGTACACATGAACATCGACGACACCATGACCACGGCATCAATTCGTCAAACGTTCGGTTCTCTGCTTGGCGGTACTAACTTTACGTCTTCATGGGGGACTTACATCGTACCAGCGGCGATAGCTAAACGCCCTATTCCTGCTGGTGCATTGCTTACAGCTCTGTTCTGTATCATCGCCGCAGTTTGGGGTTACCCGATGGATTTAGCTATCTGGCAACCGGTACTTTGTGTCGCGCTAATTGTTGGGGTATTTGTTCCATTGCTAGAAGCTGGAATGGAAATGACGCGTGAAGGAAAAACCACACAGTCGGCAGCGATTGTTGTGTTCTCTTCAGCGCTCGTTAACCCTGCATTTGGCTGGGCTCTCACCATGCTGTTAGATAACTTAGGCTTAGTCGGTTGTAAAGAACGTAGTAGTGAACTGAGTAAAATGAGCCGCTGGGTATTGCCTGGCATTATGTTTATTGTGCTAAGTGGTGTAATGGCGCTGGTTGGCCTTCTACCGGGCATACCAGCGATTATCCCGAGTTTTCGTTAATATCAATTAATATCGATTTTTGGTCTAAACTCCTCAATGAACAACAGAATGATTTAATAAGGAAATAATCATGGGCAGTAAGATTCAAATAAAGCTAGAGAGACCACGGGTAGAGTTACTACTTGAGCGTTATAAAGAGCTGATTGGGGAAGATTATCTTGGCTATCGTAATCATGTTTATAGAACAATCACTTATGCAATGCACTTTCTAGATTATGATGAACAATTTGAAAAGTTAGTCGAAACCGCATTTGTCTATCATGATATTGGCCTGTGGACTGACCATGAACTCGCTTACCTTGAGCCATCAGAAGCAGTGGCATTAAATGACAATGAAAAGGAAAATTGGGGATTAGACCCTGATGCTCTAAAAGGCGCTATTCACTGGCATCACAAAATCACACCGTATAAAGGTCCACATGAAAAAGTTATAGAAGCTTGTCGAAAAGCGGACTGGATTGATGCATCAAAAGGAATGGTTAAAAAAGGGCTCCCTAAGTCCATGATTGCAGAAGTAGAACAAGCTTTCCCAAATCATGGATTTCATGACACTTTATTAAGATTAGCGAAAGACTACGGTGGTTCTACTTTAATTGGTGGCATTAAAGTGACTCGTGGCATCGTAAAGCTGTAATTTCGTAGTAATGGATAGGTTAGACTTCGTTATTTTTTTCTGAATCATGAGTACATTTAACCTCGCCATTTTTGTCCAATTCTGTGTTCACACCCCTACTTTCAATTCCCCCACAAACAACTAAGGCCTCGCACACGCGAGGCCTTGTTTTATCTAAGTTTCAATGAACGAGCACCGAAGCAATCTACGATGGTAAACCAAATCAACTCGAGAGCCATTCATCCAGTACTGTGATGAATTTAGGGTTAATGAGATAGCCGATGGAAGCATGCGGATTGCTTTTTCCGTTGCGAATATTGAGGTTATAAATCGGGTGGATATCTTTCATTCCGCCGGGTATCAGATCCAGTTTGACCATATCCTTAAAGTCATTTCTAATTTTGCTGTCATGAGAGATAAAGTCATCTTCTGCCGATATGTTTATCCATTGCTGAATGTTTAAAGGGTACTTCTTCTCATCTTTCAAGCGACTCCCTTTCAGCCTATCTTTTACGTTTTCATCGCCTAACGGTGACCCGAGCGTCAGCAATAAGTTGACCTTCTTGTCTGCACCATAGTCGTGTCTATACTCTCCGTAATGAGACAACTTCCACAGCACGTCATAACTGATCATCGACCCAAGGCTATGCGATACAATCATCACATCATCTTGATTATCAAGCGCTTCCTTAAGTTCAACCATTAGCCTATGCCTGACATCACTGCCAAAATAGGTATCTTCATTCCAATAATGCGCCATGTCCGGTGCGACCTTCGTTATGAGTGTCTCAGCCACACCTAGCGTTCCAAATAGCGATGAAAAAGTATCTGCTAGCGCCTCTTTCAGAAAACCAATTTTAGATACCTTGTTATACGTTGTTTTATTGAACTGGCTTGTCTTGTACTTTTTGAGTTCAGACAACGCTTGTTGTCGACTTGCAGGGTCTTCCGTTGGTTTCTCTAACAATGTGTTTGATAGTTCACCGTAATAGACAAACCGTTTATCGACATCTTTAAAAGCTTGTAATGAACTTGAGTCTCCACAATCTCGCTGCAAGCCATGTTCTATAGCCTCGTACCAGAGTGCTTGAAGGGGAGCTTTATCGGGCTTTTGAGCGCGACCATGAATGAATATGATTTTCTTAGCCATAGCAGGACGTCCTAAACACATAGTTAAAGTGATTATCAGCAGAAAGCACCTCCTAGATTCGGTCAGCCCTTGCTAATAAAAGTGGTGCTAATTACGTATCTAGGGGTGGTTGGTAGAGCATTTATATAACTATGAGGCCGTCGTTTAAGGACCATAAACGAGTGAAAGACGCGGGTATGACTCGCAAATTGAAATGAATGTATCTAGCAAAAACCTCCAACTCACAAAAAGGCCCCGCAAACGCGAAGCCTTAGTTTTATCTATAGAATGATTACAACTGCCCTACTTCACTGACTTAACCGCTTTCATTGATGTTGTGTTGAACTGCTGTCTAAGCTCCAGCCGTGAATGAAGATCAGCGCTGTCTCCTCACTCCCACTTTTGCCATACGCAATTTGCTCACCATCGTGAGATATCGCAATACCGTACTTAACCGTTAAATCATGAGCCATGGCATTAAAGCTACCAAGCGCCATGAATACCAAGAGTGTGATGTTTAGAATTAAACGTTTCATAGTGTCTCTCTACTTACTTTAGAGGGAACACAGAAAGCGCCCCTCTCAATCAATATAGTCACTATAAAGTGTGAAGCTTTAGACAGGTCAAGTGTTAAAAAATGGGGGCAACTTAAATAGAGTTAAATATCGGGTCTGTAAATCTTACGTCGTCAATGATCCAACATTAAACCCAATACATATTAACAACACAATGAAACATCAGTTAGATAAGCTATTTACATACCATTAAAACTCACCTTAGCTGAAAAAATATAAGTACATCATGTGTAACTGATCACATTGCAACATTGCCGATATCAATTACAATGCAAACTTCTTAAAAGTTAACAGAGTGTTCTTTAATGAAAATTGAAAGCGTTAGTATTCAAGGGTTTAGAAACTTTAGCGATGCAAATATTAACTTCAATAAACAAACATTGATTATAGGTAGCAATGACATAGGAAAAACTAACCTAGTCTATGCCATACGGCTTCTACTTGATAAGTCCTTATCTGAAAGAGACATCGAGCCTAGTGAAACGGATTTTCGTATTAGCGATAACGGCGAGCAATCAGATGAAATTTCGATAACTATAAAATTTTCTGACATTAAAGAAGATGCAGCGCTTTCAATTCTTAAAGAGCATGTTTCAGATAGTGAGGAGTCATATTTTGTATACAAAGCATATCGTAATACATTAGATTATAAAATATTTGTTGGTTCTACTATCGAAAATTTAGAAGCTAAGAATTCAAGATTTTATTTACGACATATAAACCTTAAGTACATTCAATCTAGTAGAAATTTAAAATCATTTATTGATAAAGAGAAGAAAAGCCTACTAAAATCAGCTCAAAATAGCAGAACTGACGTAGAAATTGAACACGATGAGAAGCTTTCAAAAAAGATATCTATTGGATTAGAAAATATTAACCAAAGAGTTAGAAAGCTTAATTACGTGAAAGATGCAACACAGTCTGTAAATAATGAATTAACGAACCTTTCTCACCACAACGCCGAATATTCGGTACATTTAGATTCTGGAGCTATAAAAGTAAATCAATTCATCGACAACTTAGAACTAGGGGCGAAGGTATCGGGTTCTAACTTGATGCTAGGAGGAGATGGGAGAAATAATCAGATCCTATTATCATTATGGAAAGCAAAAAGCGAAAGAGAAATAGTTCCCGAACATGAGGTTGTATTTTATTGCATTGAAGAACCTGAAGCTCATTTACATCCGCATCAACAGAGAAAATTAGCAAGTTACCTTTCTGATTCTCTGATTGGTCAATCGATAATTACAAGTCATTCACCTCAAATAGCGTCCAAATTTAGTCCAAACTCTATAATTAGTCTTGTCCCTACTAATAATGGTACTAAGGCTGCAAGTAGCGGTTGTTCAGAATTAATCAAAGATACTTTTGTTGGTATGGGTTATCGAATGAGTATTCTTCCTGCCGAGGCATTTTTCGCTAAATGTGTATTTTTAGTCGAAGGACCATCCGAAGTACTTTTCTATAATTCGTTAGCATCAAAAATCGGAGTTGATTTAGACTATAATAACATCTCAATATTGAGCGTAGATGGAGTCGATTTCGGAGTTTACACTCGTATATTAGATGCAATGGGCATAAAGTGGACTCTAAGAACGGATAACGACATTTCAAAAGTTCCTTATAAAGGTGAGATGTCATTAGCTGGTATTAATAGAGGTTTATCAATACTAGGATTAAACCATTATGAAAATGTACCACTGGGTACTTCTCATCAAGACACCATTACCAATGGCACATGGCAGAATGCGTCAAATATACTAAACCCAGAAGGAATATTCTTATCTAAAGTAGATTTAGAAAACGACTTATATAGTGAATTGAAGACAGATCTCGATTCCTTTGCCGATTCGGTTGGAACGGCCAATATTGTTTCATACTTACAATCAAAAAAAGCTCTTAGGATGAGTGAGTTTTTGAGAAAAGATAATATTGACTTCGATAGCCTGAGAGCGAAAAATATTGTAAAACCTCTCTTGCTTGCTGAAAAACTGGCGACGGAATAACATATGCTCACTTTCACCGATGAACAAAATGCCGCTATCGTTTTTGATGGTAGCATGGTGCTAACCGCTTGTCCTGGTAGCGGAAAAACTACAGTTATGGTCGAAAAAATAAGAAAGGAGCTAAATCAATTAGCAGACTATAAGGGTATTATTGGTATCACCTTTACTGTTAAAGCAAGTTCAGAGCTAAAGAAGAAATGCAAATCAGATGGCTTTAACACAAAGTCTAGTTTTTTTGGGACAATTGATAGTTTCTGCCTAATCGAAATAGTTTATCCATTCTTATATAGTATTCATAATAATATACCTAAAAACTTAGATACGATGTCTTATTTTGATCTAAGTGATGATGATAAACTAGGTTTACCAGATCTAAGTATTGCTGGTAACTTAATTACCATCGACAACTTTAAAGGATATTCCGAGGCTATTTACAACCTAATATCTAAAGGTATTTTGTTATTAGAAGCTAATGGTATTATCGCACTCAAAGTTCTTGAATCTTCAAAGTCATGCAGAAGATATATTAAATCTAGATATACAGCCGTATATGTAGATGAATATCAAGATTCCTCTGAATCACAACATGCATTGTTTCTCTATTTACACTCCCTAGATTTGAAGTGTATCTCTGTCGGCGATATACAACAGTCAATCTATGCATTTAGAGGAAGTAATCCAAAGTATCTAAATGACCTGATAAATAATGAAGAATTCAAAGCTCTTTCGATTACGATCAATCATAGATGCCATCCTTCTATAATTAATTATGCTAGTAGACTTTATAATGAGAAATGCCATCTATTAGATACAGATGATAATAGGGTAATTTATTGGAACTTGGATGGCACCCCAGCACAGTGTGCAATTACAGTTAATAACTCTATAGAAAAATTGATTGAAAATAACAAAAGTTTGGTTCTCAAGGATATTGCAGTTCTAGTCAGAAATAACTCATCTTTAGATGTAATAAAGAATAACTTCAACTTGCCTTTGCGTATCTACGAGGATGTTACTCTAGAAAAAATTAACTCAACACCTGCGATAATTGCCAACTCATTACTTAGATTCTACTTTGATCATTCTTCTCTGATTACTGATGTTATGAATACAATACTGAAGAATATTAATGAAAATGACATTAATTTTCCCCTAATTTCAAATAAAATAAGAGACTGTCGAAAAGAGGTTCCTAATAATATTATCCAATATATAAACAGCTTATTTCACCTTCTAAGAATACAGCCATTAAGTAATATTGAAGAAAGGGAAGTATCAAAAATTCTAACTGATGATTACTTGATGAAACAGTACAAACCTATTGATGATAATGAAGTTCAAGTTATGACTCTTCATAAAGCTAAAGGCTTAGAGTTTAAAGTTGTCTACCACTTGGACTTATACGACTGGGTTATGCCAAAAAGAGTTTTCATTAAAGGTAATTATGATGTTATCTATGAAAACTATGAACAGTGCTTAAATTTACATTATGTCGGTATAACTAGAGCTATAGAGTGGTGTGTTTTAGTTACAAGTAACTTACGATTTGGGTATCAGGGCAAAGTTGTTAATGGACAACCCTCTCAGTTTATCTCGTTACCAACATTAGCAAATCTAAGAAGATAGCTTATTTACTTCGATAAATAATCTTCACGAGTAGTTGTGTTGAGCATTCTTCTTTAAGAGTTACAATTAAACTGGTCGCGTGGTTGACTTGATTTTTTCAGCTATGAATTACCCCTACTTCTTAGGCTACAAAAAAGGCCTCGCAATTGCGAGGCCTTTGGTTTTCTATCTATCAGAAGAGATTAGTCGCGAAGTGCTGCGCCGAATTTCTCTGAGATTGAAGCTACGATAGCATCTACTGAACCAGCGATGTCTGCATCTTCTAGTGTGCGCTCTACAGACTGTAGGCTAAGTGCGATAGCTAGGCTCTTCTTACCTTCTTCAACGCCTTGACCAACGTATACGTCGAACAGTTTAGCGCCTGTTAGGAATTCGCCACCAGCAGCGATACACGCTTCTACGATGTCGCCAGAAGCTACTGCTTCGTCAACAACTACTGCGATATCACGACGGTTTGCAGGGAACTTAGATACGGCTACTGCTTCTGGAAGCACGCGAGTGTTGATAGCTGCCCATTCGATTTCGAATACGATAGTACGCCCGTTAAGACCAAACTTACGCTCTAGTTCTGGGTGAACAGTACCAATGATACCCACTTCTTTACCGTCTACTACGATAGCCGCAGTTTGACCTGGGTGAAGTGCTGGGTGCTTCGCTGCTTTGAAGCTGTATGCGATTTCGTTTGCTGAAAGCTCAAGAACTGCTTCTAGGTCACCTTTAAGATCGAAGAAATCTACAGTGTTCGTTGCCATGTCCCAGTGCTCTTCGCCACGAGTACCAGAGATAACGCCCGCAAGCATCATTTCTTGGCGCATGCCGTTTTCAGCCGTTGCTTCAGGGATGAAACGTAGGCCTGATTCGAATAGACGAACGCGAGACTGTTGACGCTTCTGGTTGTGAACAACTGTGTTTAGTAGACCTTGGATTAGGCCAAGACGCATTGCTGACATGTCCGCAGAGATTGGGAATGGCAGGATTAGCGGCTCAACACCAGGTACAACAAGTTTTTGCTGCTCTGGTTCTACGAAGCTGTATGTGATTGCTTCGTGGTAGCCACGGTCTACAAGAAGGTCACGAACGCGCTTAAGCGGTTGGTCAGCTTCTTTGTGGTCATTCATTTTAAGTGCCGCTTTAGGCGCTTGGTTTGGAATGTTATCGTAACCGTAGATACGACCTACTTCTTCAATTAGGTCTTGCTCGATTGCGATATCAAAACGCCAAGATGGAGACGTTGCCGTCCAGCCAGCGTCTGTCGTTTCAACGTTACAACCTAGGCGAGTAAGAATTTCCACTACGTCTGTAGATGGGATTTCGTGACCTAGTAGGCTATCTAGCTTAGCGCGACGTAGAGCAACTACGTTTGCTTTAGGAAGATCAGCTTCAGATTCGCTGCCGTTTACTGGCGCAACTTCACCACCACAGATTTCAACTAGAAGCTGTGTTGCACGCTCCATTGCTGCTGCTTGAAGTGTTGAATCAACACCACGTTCGAAACGTAGAGAAGAATCAGTGTGAAGGCCGTAAGCACGTGCGCGACCACGGATGTGATCCGGTGCGAAGAATGCTGCTTCAAAAAGTACGTCTGTCGTTTCAGTAGTAACACCTGAATCTTGACCGCCAAAGATACCAGCGATTGCTAGTGCTTTGTTTTGGTCAGCGATAACAAGCGTGTTGCTGTTTAGTTCAGCTTCGTTGCCATCTAGAAGTGTTAGCTTTTCGCCCTGCTCTGCTAGACGAACCACGATACCGCCTTCGATCTTAGCGAGATCAAATGCGTGCATTGGTTGGCCTTGCTCTAGCATCACGTAGTTTGTGATGTCTACAACTGGGTCGATTGAACGGATACCACAACGGCGCAGTTTTTCTTGCATCCAGATTGGAGTGTCCGCTTTCACGTTTACGTTCTTAACCACACGGCCAAGGTAACGTGGACAAGCATCAGCTGCTTTGATTTCAACAGATACTGTGTCTTCAATGCTTGTTGCAACAGTTTCAACTGTTGGCTCTGTAACGTCTGCGCGGTTTAGTACGCCAACTTCACGAGCAAGGCCACGGATGCTGAAGCAGTCTGCGCGGTTTGCTGTTAGGTCTACGTCGATAGTTACGTCGTTAAGCTCAAGAAGCTCACGTACGTCCATGCCTAGCGTTGTGCCTTCTGGTAGCTCAAGGATGCCGTCAGACTCTACGTCGATACCTAGCTCAGAGAAAGAACAAAGCATGCCGTGCGATGGAACGCCACGTAGTTTTGCTTTCTTGATTTTGAAGTTACCAGGCAGTACTGCGCCAACTGTTGCTACTGCTACAGTTAGGCCAAGACGACAGTTAGATGCACCACATACGATGTCTAACAGCTCTTCTTCGCCGATATCAATTTTAGTTACTTGTAGTTTGTCTGCGTCTGGGTGCTGACCGCACTCAACCACTTTACCTACTTTAACGCCGGTGAATTCACCAGCAACAGGTTCTACATCGTCAACTTCCAAACCAGCCATAGTGATTTGGTGAGCTAGCTCTTCGCTGTTAATTGCAGGTTTAACCCACTCGCGTAGCCAAGATTCACTGAATTTCATAGTTTCGACTGCCCCGGATTACTTGAATTGTTTAAGGAAACGAAGGTCGTTCTCGAAGAACGCACGAAGGTCATTTACGCCGTAACGAAGCATCGTTAGACGCTCTACACCCATACCGAATGCAAAACCAGAGTATTTCTCAGGGTCGATGCCAACAGAGCGAAGTACGTTAGGGTGAACCATGCCACAGCCTAGAACTTCTAGCCATTTGCCATCTTTACGTTTCACGTCAACTTCAGCTGAAGGCTCTGTGAACGGGAAGAATGAAGGACGGAAACGCACTTCAACTTCTTCTTCAAAGAAGTTACAAAGGAAATCGTTAAGAATGCCTTTAAGTTGTGCGAAGTTTACGTTCTCATCAACTAACATACCTTCCACTTGGTGGAACATTGGTGTGTGAGTTTGATCGTAGTCGTTACGGTAAACACGACCCGGAGCAATGAAGCGGAATGGCGGTTTGCCGTTTTCCATCGTACGGATTTGAACACCAGAAGTGTGCGTACGTAGCATTAGATCAGGGTTGAAGAAGAAAGTATCGTGATCAGTACGAGCTGGGTGATCGTCTGCGATGTTTAGTGCATCAAAGTTGTGGAATGCATCTTCGATCTCAGGGCCAGACTCAGTGCTAAAGCCAAGCTCACCAAAGAACTGTTCGATACGCTCAACAGTGCGAGTAACTGGGTGAAGACCACCGTTCTCAATGCGACGACCAGGTAGGCTCACATCGATAGTTTCTTCAGCTAGTTTCGCTTCAAGCTCTGCACGTTGTAGTGCGTCTTTGCGAGCTGCGATCGCTTGTTGAACAGCACCTTTCGCTTTGTTGATCTCTTGACCAGCAGTGCGACGCTCTTCAGGTGGAAGTTTACCTAGGCTTTGTAGTTGAAGAGTTAGTTCACCCTTCTTACCTAAATACTGAACTCGCACTTCATCAAGTGCGACTAACGAATCTGCTGTATCAATAGCAGTCGTTGCATTAGCAATGATCTCTTCTAGATGTTGCATCATTTCCTCATCTACCAGTTGGTAGTGTCCGTATCGGATGATTAGTTTTTTTAGATAGCTACACATAGTAATCAAACACGCAACCAATGCCAAATTGAATCGCTAAAAGAACAAGTTATTGCCTAAAAACACGGCAAATTTAACAGGATATTAATGAGGAGTAGGAAGAAGTGGAACAATTACAGGTTCCACTTCTTAATTTGGAAATGACCTGAAGGCTAGATCTGAATAGAACAAACGCTGTTCTTCCCTGCGTTTTTTGCTAAATAGACGGACTCATCCGCCGCTTTAATCAATTCGTTCATGGTTTCGAATTCTTGGGTCATTTCAGCGACACCGACACTAATACTGCCAATCCAAACTTGATGACTGGTTTCAACCTCTAATTCAGACACTTTCTGTCGAGCGGTTTCCGCGATGTACATCCCACCTTTAAGGTCGGTGTTTGGGCAAATAACCAAGAACTCATCGCCACCTAACCGGCAAACAATATCATCATTACGGAACGTGTTTTTCAGTTCACGCGAGAGGGTTTGTAGCACCAAGTCGCCTGCATCATGGCCGCTGGTGTCATTAATGCGCTTGAAGTGGTCGGCATCAATCATAATACACACTAAAGGCATGCCCAGTTCTTTGGAGTCTTGCCAATGCAGCGCTAACTGTTTAAAAGCACTACGACGGTTATGCAAATTAGTAAGAGAGTCGGTTAATGACAGTTCTTCAAGTCTCTTATTCGCTCGTTTTAATTCTGCCGTACGTTCCTCAACTTTATCTTCGAGTAACTGGCTGAAGCGTAACAACTGTTTGTTTCGTTCAGAGACTTGTTCAAACAGGCCGTTAAGCGCAGCCAACAGCGGGACAGTCGCAGAATCTTGCTGCTTTTCTTCCGCTTCAAAGGCTTGCAGAGGTGTCGCGCCCTCTTCTATCGCGGTCATTTGTCGCGCCATGTTTTGGTCGATGCCGAGGATGTGGTAAGCAAGCCAGTGGATCAAGAAATCAAGTAACTGCCGTGCTGACGACTGATCTTCTTCCATGATGAAAGCTTGCATACTGTAGATATCTTGCATAAATACACGATGCACTTTGATATGCTCTTCAATGTGTCGCTCATACACACCGCAATCTCTCATCAAAGATTCTTCTTCTTTAAAGTGAAATTCGGCATAGCATGTGAGATCGAGTAAAGCGACGTTTATGTTGTCGATAGAGATAGTGTTCTCTGACAACAGATTTCCGTAGTGGTTGATAATACCAACAAGATATTGATGCTGTTCATCTACAACACCAATGCCTGTTTCAAAGTTTTTATCCCAATTAAATGAATTCATAGATCCCTTAAGGCCGATACCACCAGCACGATTTACATGCATATTCGGAGGTTATAGATACTGAAAAAATATAACCATTTTACCTGTAGGTTTATTCGATTGTTTGATCCACTTTATAAAAAGACGACTTTGAACATTCTAAATATGGCTCATCTTAAATTTGAGACGTCCCCCCCAAACAGGAACGCCCCACGAAGCTAACATTAGAAATAATATTCCAACGCCATCTCAACAAAGTCATCCTTGCGTGCGAAGAACAACAAGTCCTCTGGGGTTTCGTTCTCAAACAACCAAGCATTCAGTCGCCACTTGAGATTGTTGTTAATACGGCTCGATGCCTCTAGCTTCGCACTGTAGACATCACTGTTATCTAAGTCTTGAGTGATACCAGTAAGCACTTCGGTGCCGTCTTCATCGTTCAAAGCGAAACGTGCCCCAAGGAACACATCATTTTGGCCGATGGTTTGGGCATTGTTGCCTCGGCTGTCATACAGGTATTCAGCGATGAAGCCGATGTCCCAGTACGATTCAAGCGCCCCTACCCAAGTGTATTCAAAGCCTGTCGCCACGCCGGTATGGTTGTCGTAGCTGTCGCGATAAATGCTTTCCAGCTTCCATAACCAGTCGCCGATAATGCCTTGAACATCCAATCCGAAGTGTTGCATTTGGGCGTAGTATGGCTTGAGTTGATTGCCTTCCACACGGTAATAAGGGTCGCGGTTTGTGCCGCCTAAGTAGCTTAAACCGACATCCCAATCACCGTACATTTGGCTGTAACGCAATACCACATCAACGTGTTTTTCTTCTCGTGAAGATTCGTAAAGCGCATCGTCCGATACTGGCAGGGTTGGCCTTAATCGACCGTCTTCGCCTGCGAAGGTACGCTCACGAAAATACGGCAGTAACATGGCGTCTATGGTGCCCCACTCTTTTATCGAGGTGAAGTGCACCATAGGCTGACCTAACTTGGATTCGCCATCGACCGATTCAATGGCATCGGTCTGGTTTACCACATCAACTAAATGCGCCGATTCGGTTACGCCCCAAAATACCTTTCCAACACCCGCTCGCAGTTCGTAATCATCCCAATAGGTTAGGTATAAGGCTTCTCGAATGTCTCCATGAGTTCGCTCATCGTCTTGACTATCTAGGCGATAAAACGGCGTGAAGGTAAAGCTGCCATTGCCCTCTTCTTGTTCCCAGTATAACTCTGGCTGTAATACCAGTGAGCTTTGTCCTTTATCCTGCCCTTGCAAACCGTCACTAAAAAACTGCCTATGTTCAATATTAACCTGCCCTGCGAGATCCGGACTAAAGCCGGCAGCTACGCATGGCAACGACACCTGCATAAGCCCGACGGTCGCTGCCAAGGTTAAGGATAACTGGGTTCCTGTTGCCACAATCCTTTTCATATTCTTGCCTTATTTCGCACGTTTTAGTGTGTTTTTTTGAAAGTCCTTGTCTTTAAGACCCGTCTGGAACGCCAAATCTGTTGTGGTTAATACGGTGCTCTTGCCTGTTTGATGGTTCTGCATCGCCATGGTGTGAGCGCGCCAGTATTGGTTTAGGTACTGTTTGTAATCTTGGAACGACAAGGTTTTCAGCAGTGCGCCTTTACGGTCATAAAACTCAACTTGAATTGGGCGGTAGTATTGTTGGTCTAGCCATACTTTCTGCATGGTGTAACCAGAGTTTTTGTCAGTCGGTACTTGCTCTAAAACAAAGGTGTCTACGCCTTCCAGCTTCGCGTCTTCAATGTAGTTAAAGGTGTACTTTTCTAGCTCGAATGAGCTTAAGTCTTCGTAAGCAAATTCACTGCCCATAAACGGGCCTGATTTGTTGCGTGAAGAGATGCGTTTTACACGTTTTAATGCAGGCAGATACAACCATTGGTCATCGGATTTGGTGATGTGTGAATGGTTTAAAAAAGCCGTGCCTTTTACGTCGCGCGGTTCATCAAAAATAGTTAAGCCTTTGTCGCCATCGTCATCGACTTCTAATGATTTCAATCGCATTAGTCTTGTGCTGCTTTCGCCTTGTTTGTTGCGAAGTAGCATTTCCATGGTCGCGACAGAGTCGCCCCACCCGACATCAACGGCTTTACGTTGCTCGGCAATTTCTAAGCCTTTCGCTGGGTCTGCTAACGCTGGGAAAGCGGCGAATGTGCTCAGTGTGAATAATGTAGTAACGAGTGATTGTTTAACGCTTTTCATAAATTTCTCCTTGAGTCAGCCCACCGCAGCAGGCTGACGATTCCTTATTTGATCGATGTAGTCAGTTCGGCTGTTGGATTAGTCTGTGACTGAGTGTCATGCTTGTTTGAGTAGTGAGTTTGTTTGTCGAAGATCATCAGTAAGCTTGGTAGCAAGATGAAGTCGACCACCAGCGCAATGAAAATCACTATCGCGCTGAGTAAACCCATATCGGAATTGAGTCTGAAGCTCGACATCGCCAGTACTGAGAAACCAGCCACAAGCACGACTGTGGTGATCCACAATGCGCGGCCGACTGTGTGGAAGGCGTATCGAACCGCTTCTTCCGCTGATTTCCCTTCTAATCGTGCGCGCTGGTATTTACTTAAGAAGTGCACCGCGTCATCGACCACGATACCCAGAGTGAGCGTCACCACGACTGACAAACCAAGGTTGATTTCACCAGAGATAAGCGCCCATAAACCAAAGCCAATAATCGCAGGCGCAATGTTTGGTACTAGGCTGATCATGCCTAAGCGAACCGAGCGCAATGCAAAGATCATCAAGCCAGAGATAAGCACTAAGGTAATAGGTAGAGTCGAGAGCATGCTCGCCATGTTGGTTTCGCCAATGTGAGCAAACATCAACGATGGACTGGACGCGACTACTTCATACTGAGGTGCATTAGCTGCAAACCATGAGTAGATGCGCTCTTCGAGTTCCACTAGCTCGACACTGCCGAGGTTGTCGACGGTGAGTACCATTTTGATCGATGACTTATCGACGTTGATCTGGTTGTTTAAGTCCAGGCCATACGGCAGAGACATCTCATAAAGCAGCAGATATTGCGCGGCAAGTTCACGGTTAAGCGGTAATTGGTAATAACTGTCGTCATCGCCATGCATGTTCTTATTCAAACGCATGTAAACATCTGAAAGCGTTGCCACATGGTCAGTTTCTGGTTGAACGCGTAGCCACTCAGTAAAGTCGCCAATCGCTTGCAAGAACACAGGATCGGCAATCGCTTGAGACTCGTTGGTTTTCACTGCGATACTGAGGGTTGTCATGCCGCTTACGGTCTCTTCCATGAAGTCAGCCGCTTGTCTGAATTCACTTGAGGTATCGAAATATTTCACCGATTCATCGTTGACTTTGTTGAGCGGAATTAACGCGGCAGCGCCAACAATCACTAGCGTAGAAATCGGCAGCAGTGCTTTACGGTTAGTTACGACAAAATCGCCCAGCTTATCCATGAAGGTGACTTTGTCTGCCGCCTTAGGGTTGGCAGGTAGACGTTTGACTGGCAGCAGTTTTAGCAACGCTGGCAACATAGTCACAGACAAGAAGCACGCAATAAGTACACCCAGTGCCGATAAGTTACCGAAATCACGCAGCACTGGTGAGTCCGACATGTTCATCATCAGGAAACCAATCGCAGTGGTCACCGAGGTGATCAGAATCGGCATCGCATTGAGCTTGATGCTGTATTGAATGGCTTGTGCTTTCTCCATACCGCGCTGCATCGCTTGTCTCATGGTCACAATCACGTGAACACAATCGGCCACCGCCAAAGTTAAAACCAAGGTTGGCACATTCACGGTTGCGGTACTCAAGAACATCCCTGCCCAACCAGACAATCCCATGGTGGCAACAATCGAAGAGATGATCACAATGAGCGTCGCCACCACACTAAAGAACGAGCGCAGCATAAAGGTCAGGAACACCAGTACCACCAACAGCATCAAGGGAACGAGCGTTGAGCTGTCTTGTTGAGCCGAAGTCATAAATGCGTTGTTCATGGCTATGATGCCCGCTTTATGGAATTCGACATTAGGATACTGAGCTTGGTACTTGCCGATCATGGTATTGATTGCCGCAATCACCTCTTGCACTTCTGCGGTTTTGTCCACTTCTGGCAGTTGCACGGTGACGTTCACAATCGTCACATCGCCAGAGGCCGACACCAAGGCATTCTTAAGCAACGGCTCGTTAAGGGCGATCTGTTTTACTTTGGCGATGCGTTCTGGTGTGTGTTCGTACTCTTCATACAGCAAGTCTTCTACCAAAAGATCATCTTCAATGGCTTCGGTGTGCTGATAATTAGCAAGGGAATCGACACGGCTTGAATACGGGATCTGCCACGCATCAACCGTGAGATTTTGAATCAGGGTGAGAGTTTCAGGGGTGAAGACATTGCCATCTTCAGGTGCGACAACAATCGCAAGGTTGTCGGTTTTTGCAAAGGTGGTTTGGATTTCATCGAACGCCATCAACTGCTTGTTGGTGCCTTCGAAGAAGATGTTGTAGTCCCCTCTAAAGTAGAGGTTCTTAGCCCCTAATGCAGAGAGAATGATGATTGAAAACACCACCAGCAGAACGATAAACGAACGCTTGGTAGGTATTGAGTGCCAACTGTTTAGATCTGTGTTTGCGCTATCAGCATTAGGGTTATCTCGGTTTTGCTGATCGAACGTGGGCTTCTGGCTGTCATGTTTCATCACAGTCTCCATTTGTGACGATTCGTCATATTTGTGTCATAAAAAGCCAGCCGAAGCTGACAAAAGACACAATGCTTAGTCAAACACTCAAGAAAACAGCAACCACAGTCGGTCAGTCTCAAGTTTGTGACGAATCGTCAAAAATGGTTATTAATAAACCCACATGTGTGGGCTTAACGGAAGCTATCGACCTACAGACTCTAAGTAAGCGATCTCTTCACTGAACAGTTCTTGTTCTACACGACGCCAAGTTTTGCGGTAATCCCAGTCACTAGAAAGGGGCTGCCAATTTAGGCCGTCTAGAATCATGTTCGCGTTGTGTAATACTGAATACGGGTCTTGTAACCGCTTAATACAATGACTGTTTGATGCGTTCTGTGACAAGGCATTTGAACCAAATGCGATTGACCAGTTAGCAAAAACGATGGCATCTGAGCCAACGCCAGAAGAGAACTTTAGGTCACCCGCTTCTACCGCTTGGTTAACCATAGAGTCGCATTGTTCAATCACCAACTCTTCCAGTTCATTCATCTCGGCGACGCGTACACTAGACGCTTTCTCTAGTACCCACGGGCTTTTAGCCATGATCGCACAGGTTGATAGTACCGGTTCCATGCGAGCATAGATTCGGTAAGCAACGTGCAATGCGACGATCTTTTCACGTGTGTTGCCTTCAAACTCTCCAGAGCGAGCAAACATCATTGCTTCTGTCTTGAGAGAGTGAATACATAACGCTAAAACGACGTCTTCTTTGCTGCAAAAGTGATTGTATATCGTACCTTTAGAATAAGAGCTCGCTGCCGTTAGCTTGTCCATCGTGAGGTTTCCGAACCCTTGTTCTCGAACCAGATCTTTTGCTAACAACATCAACTCTACTTCTCGGTCTGCAATAGACTGCTGCTTTTTAGACAACACGCCTTTGCAACCAAAGATACCTTGTTTATCGCCTTTACAACCAAAGCCAAACATAATTTTTTAGTCCGTATATGAGCTTAGCCGTTATCTAAGCTTCGCCAGTATTTAAAACACTCCTATCCAATATATTAACACGAATAGTAAATTCATGTAGTTAACCATTTTGTGACGCTTCGTCATTTCTGACTTATCGTCATAATAGCGCAAGTATTTATCATATCAAGGGATTTTATAAATTAAATACATTTTGTGAATGGAAAGAGAATAAATGGGATATAGCTAAGAAAATCATCAATAGTTGACCTAAAGAGAAGACTTTAAAAGAAGACCTGTATTGTGACCAACAGAATGTGGACGCGAATTGGGCATTCTTAATCTAACAAAGAATGTAGGCACTTTAAGCTGCTATGCGTATTCATGCCCAATGATTCCTAGCTTAAACCACAAGAATGAATGACTGTAGGCTTACTTTATGGGGCAGACGTCTCCTTATGGTCAATATTTGGCTTACTAATGCCGTTTTCTGTTAAGTTGCTATAAATTCGGTAAGGGGTGACTTACAATAGTGACAACGACTTACCTTTTTTGAGAACACGATATTGAGCGCCAAATATTCTTATTTAGCTTGGCAAGTGAATACTTCTAGCCCTGCAGAAAAGCTGGTTTTATTGATGCTTGCAGACGGTGCTGACGAATTCGGCTACACCAATGTGTGCCTACAAACAGCAGGTCAACTTTGTGCTCTCTCTACGTTTGGTTTAGCCGACTGTCTTAAGTGTTTAGTCGACCAAGGTTTTCTCGATAAGGTAAAAGTAGATTATCGGGATAAAAAAGAGATTCACGTTTTCAAAATGCTCATTGAGCAAGAGCAAACTGCGGCGCACGTTGAGGTTCAACCGACCAATAGTATTCCGGTCTACTCTACGGCACCTGCACCTGCACCTGCACCTGCACCTGCACCTGCACCTAAGTTTCAGCCTGCTCCGGCACCAATGCAACATATGCAGCAGGCCCCTCGCCCACAAGGTCGAGGCTCAATGAACAGCAACACCGTCTCTACTCATGATCTCAACGAAGAAGAGATACCATCATGGGCAGAACGTGCGTTTAAATTCTCCGGTTTGACCGGTGACCATAGTTTAGTATGGAAGAAATTTGTCCTCTGGTATAAAGCCAAAGCCAATGAATTAATGCCATTATCTCGGATTGAATCCAAGCTGCAGTACTGGCTAGTTAACGAGAAGCAAAATGAAAGACAACAACAGCAGAAGACCGCTCAATATTCAGGAAATGCAGGACAAGCTCAAGGAAATGGGTATAGACAAAAGCTTAGCCCATCTGAACGCTTCAGGCAGCAGCTCATTCAAAAAGGCAAAAAGCCAACCTTCTGAGCCAGCTCAACCTGTTGTACCTGACGCTACAGGTCCATTAGTACCTGAAGTGATTGAAGCGCAAAGTACCGAAGTGAAAGTAGCGGCTGCACAAGCTGCGGATTCTGGTGCGTCTCAACAAGTACCTGTTGTTGATCAAGATCCTGCAGAGCTGGAACTAACCGATTGGTGTATCCATGTATTTGGTTCTTTCTTAAGCGTGTACGAAACACAATGGGAATACCAATACGGGAGCGAGCCGAGCGGTAAGTTTATTGAATTTGCTAACTCAGTCGATTCAGACGGCCTTAACCGCGTGCTAATGCACTGTCATGAACGTATTCAACTTGGCAACAGTTGGCCGCCGCAAATGGGTGAGCTTTGGATCCTGAAAGATTCTTTGACTGAAGAGGAGTTGTTGGATAGCCGTATTCGAGTGTTGTCACGCTCTGCAGATAATAAGATTGAACAATGGTTAATCCAGAATAAACTGTACGATTTAAAGCGCACGGCTGAAAACAAACTCGATGGCCTGTTCAAGAAGTATTACTTGGAAGCGAAACGTTTAGATGAGAAAGGCATGCTTGAAACTGAGTTACCAGAATTCCTTCTTGCCGCTAACTCTGTAAAGAACCTGAACGATTTAAAACGTGAAGAGTACGAAAGTAAACACGGTAAAGCGATTAACCCAAGAATTCAGCGTATTCTGAACAGTAAAAAGTAACCATCCGCTTGCTATCTGTTATAAGAAAACAGAGTAGCGATTACACGGTTAACAGATACAAAAATGCCAGCTATCAAGCTGGCATTTTTTATGAATTCTAACGAACTCTTTAACGACTATCCGACCGTTATTTACGATCGTTTTACTGATTGATTACAGTAGGTGAATAGTTGCGTTTAGAGAGAAAACGCCTGCGTCGTCATCTTTCATTTTGAAGTTTTGGTAGCTAGCGCCTACAGATAGTGGACCAAAGATAAAGTATTCAGCGCCTACAGCGTACATTACGTCTACATCGTCTTGCTTGAAGTTATCGCCTTTCACTTCGTATGAGTGAAGACCACCCTTCGCGTATACGTGAAGAGGACCGAAGTCGATGCTTGGTTTGATCGCTAGGTAAGCAGTGCTTACGTCAACACCTTGTTTAGCACGGTTGCCGTAGCTAACGTTGTCGAAAGAACCTAGATCCCAGTAACCCGCTTCAACACCGATTAGTGGAAGGATACCTGTACCTACGTGGATGCCCACCGCGTTTTCATCTTCACCAGCGAATGAGTTTTGACCACCCATTACACCGCCGTACAACCAAGAATCAGCCATTGCTGTTGAAGATGCACCTAGTAGTGCTAGTGCCAATAACGTTTTTTTCATATTCGACCTTTTTCGTCCTAGTGGCAGGCCTTGAGTGGTAATAAATTGCCACCAAGTCGCCCTGTATGTAATAACTATTCAATTAGTAATGCAATAAGCAAGATTTATACCCAAACCTTGCCATTGCGTCTAGCTTTATTCCTTTAGCAAGCATCAATCGCGTTTTTAACACGCTTATCTGATACTGGGTAAGGCGTACCGAGCTGCTGTGCGAAGAAGCTTACACGAAGCTCTTCTATCATCCAACGCACCTCTTTTACATTTTCTGGAACCGCGATCCCTTTTGGAATTTTATTCAGCAGTTCTTTGTAATCATTCATTACTGACTCAACTTTGATCATGTGAAGACGATCTTTGTTCGGGTCAATTGGCAGTTTTTCCATGCGGCGTTCAATCGCTCTCATATAGCGTAGAATATCCGGCAAGCGTTTCCACCCACATTCTGTGGCAAAACCCTTAAAAATCAAACCTTCTACTTGAGCTTTTATGTCAGAAAGTGCGAATGCCATAGAAAGATCCACGCGTCCTTTCAGCTTTTTACTGATGCTGAATGCCGTGGTTAGGATGGTTTCAACCTGTTGAGCAATCTCTACTACGGTATCACCCAGCTCTGCACGTACGTGTTCTTTCAGAGCTTCAAACTGCTCTGGTTCCCAAACCAAACCGCCCTTCTCTTCAATCAGCTTATCAATACCACAAGCGATACAGTCATCGATAAGATCGAGTACCTGTCCGTATGGGTTGAAGTACAAGCCAAGTTTCGATTTGTTCGGCAGGTTCGAGTGCAAGTATTTGATCGGTGATGGCACGTTCAACAAGATTAAACGACGCTGACCCGATTTCATTGCCGAGATTTGCTCTTGCTCGGTTTCGAACAGTTTGATCTCTACGCTGTCTTTGGTATCCACCAGCGCAGGGAAGGCTTTAACATCGTAGCCACCACGTTTCTGTTGGTAGACTTTTGGTAATTCACCAAAGCTCCACGTGTGCAGGTTCTGCTGCTCGATATCGTCGTCTGCCACTTTAGAAAGCGTTTCTTGAACCTTGTCTTTCAGGCTCTCTTTCAACTCATGCAGATCTTTCTGTTCTTTCAGCTTACGCTTGCGATGATCTACAGCGCGGAATGTTACCTTTAAGTGCTCTGGAATCTGGTCTAACTTCCAGTCATCACGTACCACTTCCACACCCGTCATGCGGCGTAGCTCTTTCTCAAGAGAATCCAGTAACGGTGCTTCAAGCGGTGTCACACGTGCCAAGAATGCATCTGCGTAGTTTGGCGCAGGTACAAAGTTACGGCGTAGCGTTTTAGGTAACGACTTAATCAAGCTAATTACTAGCTCTTGACGTAGACCCGGGATCTGCCAATCAAAACCGTTTTGGTCAATTTGGTTCAAGATAGGCAGCGGAATGTGTACCGTTACACCATCGTTGTCGTCACCCGGCTCAAATTGGTAGCTCAGTTTCAACTTAATACCGTTTTGGTGCCAGAAGTTCGGATAATCCAAATCAGTAACGTGGCTAGCATCGCCTCGGAACAGCATCGACTTTTCAAAGTTAAGCAGCTCAGGAGTTTTCTGACTGGTCTTCTTCCACCACGTATCAAAATGACGGCCTGACACTGCCTCTTCGCCAACACGTTGATCATAGAAGTCGAACAGTTCATCATCATCGATCAAGATGTCGCGACGACGCGATTTATGCTCTAGCTCTTCGACTTCTTGTAGAAGCTTACGGTTCTGCTTGAAGAAAGCGTGTTTGGTTTCCCACTCACCTTCTACTAATGCACTACGTACAAACAACTCACGGCTGACGGTGGCATCAATCGCGCCGTAGTTCACAAGGCGCTTAGGTACGATTGGGATTCCGTAAAGCATCACTTTTTCGTGTGCCATTACCGCTGCTTGTTTCTTCGACCAATGTGGTTCGCTGTAACTGCGTTTAATCAGGTGTTTCGCTAGCGGTTCAATCCATTCAGGTTGAATCTTCGCGATAACACGGCCCCAAAGTTTTGAGGTTTCTACCAGCTCCGCAGACATGATCCACTTAGGCTGTTTCTTAAATAGGCCAGACGCAGGGAAGATGTGGAAGCGTGCATTACGTGCACCTTGATACTCATTCTTCTCTTGGTCTTTCATACCAATGTGCGAAAGCAGACCTGATAGCAGTGACATGTGAATGCCATCGTAGCTGCCCGGTTCTGTATTCAACTTAGTATCTAGCTCACGCATTGCTTGGTGAATTTGGAAGTACACATCTTGCCATTCGCGGATACGTAAATAGTTGAGGTAATCTTGCTTACACTGTTTGCGGAACTGGTTACTCGACAATGCTTTTTGCTGCTGCTTGATGTAATCCCATAAGTTCACAAACGTGATGAAGTCAGACTCTTTATCGAAGAAACGCTTGTGCTTGTCATCAGACGATTGTTGCTTATCTGATGGACGCTCACGCGGATCTTGAATCGACAACGCAGACGCGATCACCATCACTTCGTGTAGGCATCGGTTACGTGGCGCTTCAATTACCATACGCGCTAAACGTGGATCGATAGGCAGTTTTGCCAGCTTACGACCAATCGCGGTTAGCTTCTTCTTGTCGTCGCCGTGGTTCTTGTTTTTGTTCGCTGACGGTTCAACGGTGGCGATCGCACCAAGCTCTTCAAGCAGCCTTACACCGTCTTGAATGTTGCGCTTATCAGGCGCTTCAACAAATGGGAACGCTTGAATATCGCCTAGGCCTAGCGCTGTCATCTGAAGGATAACCGATGCTAGGTTAGTACGAAGAATCTCTGGGTCAGTAAACTCTGGGCGTGACTCGAAATCTTCCTCAGAGTACAAACGAATACAGATACCTTCTGCAACACGACCACAACGACCTTTACGCTGGTTTGCACTCGCTTGAGACACTGGCTCAATCGGTAGACGTTGTACTTTAGTACGATAGCTGTAGCGGCTAATACGCGCCGTACCCGGGTCGATAACATACTTGATGCCCGGAACGGTTAACGAGGTTTCTGCCACGTTGGTTGCCAGAACGATGCGTCGACCAGTATGAGACTGGAAGATACGGTTCTGCTCACCCGCCGATAGACGCGCGTAAAGCGGGACAATTTCGGTATCACGAAGGTTGCGTTTACTTAATGCATCTGCGGTATCACGAATTTCTCGCTCACCGTTCATGAAGATCAAGATATCGCCAAGGCCTTCATCACACAGCTCATCAACGGCTTCAAAGATGCCTTCGATTTGGTCGCGGTCTGAATCACTTTCATCACCACCTAATGGGCGGTAACGCGTATCAACTGGGTAAGTACGACCAGACACTTCAATGATCGGTGCATTGTTAAAGTGCTTAGAGAAACGCTCTGGATCGATGGTTGCCGACGTGATGATCACTTTCAGATCAGGACGCTTTGGCAGTAACTCTTTCAGGTAACCCATGATGAAATCGATGTTCAGGCTACGTTCGTGCGCTTCATCGATAATGATGGTGTCGTACTGATTTAAGAAACGGTCGTGTTGAATCTCCGCCAGTAGAATACCGTCGGTCATCAGTTTGATTTGGGTATTGTCAGAAATCTGGTCGTTGAATCGAACCTTATAACCAACGAACTCACCCAGCTGTGTTTCCATCTCTTCAGCAATACGGTTCGCAACCGAACGTGCCGCAAGACGACGAGGCTGAGTGTGACCAATTAAGCCAAAGCGGCCGCGGCCAAGCTCAGAACAGATTTTCGGTAACTGAGTGGTTTTACCCGAACCCGTTTCACCCGCCACGATAACCACTTGGTTTTCAGCGATGGCTTTCGCGATGTCTTCGCGCTTTTGGCTAACCGGGAGAATTTCTGGGTATTCAATCGTTGGTTTCTGTGCCGCACGCTGAGTTGCCGTCATCATCGACTTAGCAATGTCTAACGCAATCTCATCAAAGACAGCGTGCTTAGCTTGTTCGTTCTTAATTTTGCTCGCACCAGCAATTCGCTTACTCAAACGGAAGCGATCGCGCATCATACATTCGTTGAGCGCTTTACGAAGAGAGGCTGGGCTATTCTGAGATGATTTGTTGTTTGTCGCTGATTGATCAGCTTTTTTGGTATTTGATTGTTCAGCAGACTTTTTCGATGCCGCTTGGTTTGGCTTGGCTTTGCTCTGTGAAGAACTTGGCTGTGCTGCATTCTTGTTGTTATCTGCTTTTTCCGGAGACGAAGTCAAAGCGTGTCCTATTCTTGTACTTATTAAACTCGCGCGATTATATCACAAGTCTCAAACAAAAAAGCCTGACAGCAAAGGGAAAACCTTTAGCTATCAGGCTGATTAATCTCGATAACACTCGCAGGAGCTATGAAAGCGCGGTCAAATGTAATTCGTACTTAGTCAACTCTGGTTTAAAGCTAACGTTAAAAACTGCGCTTAAAACTCATATTGGAAGTAAACCGTGTTGTAGTTACTACCGCCTTTGATACGACCATACTGAGAGGATTTTTCAAAGATTGCAGAACGGTGATGCAATGAATAACCGAACCATAAGTTGTTCAAGTCATTCTTACCAATCAAGTCGCCAACGTTGACATCGAATGAGAAGTCTAAGTAGTTCAATAGATGGCTTGCGGTGTAACCTTTACGGTCCATCTCAGAGCCTTCGATGTAGGTAATCGAATCGATGTAAGACATACCTTCTGCCACACCAAAACGCCACTGAGTTGGCCAATCAAAGGTGTAATACGCTTTGATTGCGATAATGTATTCGGTGCTGCTTGATTGAACGTCTGAGCTCCAGTGGTGGGCAATACCTGGGGTCAAATAGATATCCAATGGCAAGCCGAAGATCTCATCAGTTAATGGGTGTCCATAGAAGAACGAGGTCAACTGGTTGTTGTATTCGTCTTTTTCTCTATTGAACTTCATGATGTCGCCAATATTGGATGGCGTTCCCCAGCCGTGTGCGACACGTAAGTACGGCGCATTGCTCAGTTTAGGTTTTGGCGCTTTCTCTTTGTCGTTAAAGAAACCAAAGCCAAGGTACAATTCCCCCTGATAACGGTCTTCAACAATCGAAGAATCGTAAGCGTTATCGTCCAATCGAGTCACACTGGTTGAACCCAATAAGTACAAGTTAGAAACCACATGGTAACGCGTTTCAACACCAACATTTAAGTCAACACCAGCACCAATGGTTTCATTAGATGCGGAGTAATACTCACTGTTGAAATCAGCACTTTTATAACGCAGCGTCGCGCTCGGGTAAAACTCCCAATCTCCAGTTTCATACTTGGCTTTAGCTCGTAAGTTACCGTGGAAGTTGTATTCGCTGTCGCTCATTAACTCCGTCTCGACAGACCAAGAATCATCAAGTTGGTAGGTCAGTTGAGCACCAAAGTCCGCCGTATCGCCTTCAATCGCGTTCTGCTCAGATGCAGGAATATCAATAAAGCGCATGCGAGAGATAGCATTGAAAGACCACTTCTCATCGTCAGTTTGATAGAGGTATGCCCCCATCTCAGTACCGTCAATAAACACATAATCGTTCTTGAAAAACAGCATCGGTACGAATGAGCTAACCGATTGGTCGCCACCAGACGTGTCATAAGGGATGCTTGCTGTACGGAACATTGCAGCGATGCCCCACTCTTGCTCTTCAGCGGCCCACGCATTAGCACTTACGAAAATGCCACTTAGGAAAGCGCTACCTAGTAAAACCAATCCAGATGAAGGAAGAGTCGGTAAATATTTGAGCTTCATTCTTGTGTAATTACTCTTTGAAAAAATATTGTGTTACTGATTAGACATTTATTAACCATGACGGCTAACTATTTTTAGGTTTGCTCGGCATTGACCGTTACAATGTAGAATATTCTCGGTTAAATGAAAGTATTGTGAAAGTCTCCGAATTACAAAACATTATAGATCACTTACCCAAAGATTCCGATCCAGATATTGTTATGGGTGAGGCGTGGTTGCCTGAGCGTTTGGTGGATACCAACCTAGACGGTGACATGCTATTTCTTGAATTCGATAATGCCCCTGAAGACAATCAAGGGGATGAAGAAGGCCGTGGCTTTGTTGAGCACGAGATTGCTATGATTCGAGAAAAGCTCGAACTGTTATTAGACGAGCCTTCCGATACCAAGACCAAAGCCGATGCCCTATTGGCAATATTTCTAATGGGCCATGAACTTTCTAGCTCAGAAGTTATCGAAGTTCTTGAATCAACAGAATCTGAAATGGCAGAGCCTGAGATTGCAGAGTTTAAAACAACAGAATCTGACTCAGTAGAACTTGAAGCATCAACGCTTGAAACCACAAAGCCAGACACAAATAAGATCGAAACAAAAGAACACCACGACGACTAGCCACCAACGATTTTAGGTACCGTATTGAAACCCTCTACGACATCATCTCTTCCCCTGTTACTCGCCGGACCCATTTTAAGAAAAACCACCGCGACTGAAGTGGTACTTTGGTTAGCCACCAGCTCGCCTCTTACAGGCAGAGCCGAGCTTCATACTCAAGAAATAGACGATTCTGAAGCAGCACAAGACCAGCCGTTTTATACCTCATCGCTTGAAGAACATGATTCGATTCAAATCGGTACACATGCGTGGATAACGCTAATTCGCTTACAAGGTGAGTTTCCGACTAATACGCTGCTTGAATATGACATTCACACAGAGTCAGGTTCACTAAAAGAGCTCGCCCCTCACCTTGTTTACAACGGTAAATCTCGCGTTGAGTTTAAGATATCGACCTCAGCTGATTACATTCTTCATGGCTCTTGCCGCAACCCGCATCATCCAAGCAAAGACAGCCTAGTTGCAGCCGATAACAAGATGGCCGATCAAACCGTCGCTGAAAGACCCGACATGCTGATGATGAGCGGCGATCAGATCTACGCCGACCATGTGGCAGGCCCAACACTTGATGCTATTCAACAAGTGATTCACCTGCTTGGCCTTGTAGGCGAAAGCTTACCGACTGACTCGCAAATTAAACAAATCAACAACAGTGACGCTCTGTATAACAGTGAATACCACTTATACCAGCGTCATCACTATTTGCCGCACCACACAGCTTCAGAATCCATGCTCGATAAGTTATTCCCGAACCGTGGCGTGCCGATTTTTAGCTCTACCGATTGTGAAAACCACTTGGTCACGCTGTCTGAGTTTATCGCGATGTACTTATTGGTTTGGTCTCCGACACTGTGGCAATGCGTCAATCGAGAGCGTTTAATTGAGAATAACTTCACTCAAGGTGGACGCCAATTAACACCGACTGAGCAGCAACAATGGCGTGATGAAAGCGTCATCATGGATGATTTCATTGCTGGCTTACCGCAAGTGCAACGTCTGTTCGCGCATATTCCAACGTACATGATCTTCGATGATCACGATGTGACGGATGATTGGAACCTTACCGTGGGTTGGGAGCATGCCGTCGACCAAAACCAGTTCGCGACCCAAGTCATTGGTAACGGCCTTGCGGCTTACTGGATGTGTCAAGGTTGGGGTAACAAACCGGAGAGCTTCGATGAAACGTTTATCGTGCAAGCAAAACAGCTTTTTGTCGCTCAACCGCTCATTACTAAACAACCGCGCATTAGTAAACAAACTCATAATGAAGCCGGCAATGCAGCGACTACTCACTCTATTGGCAACATCGAGCCAGACAAGCATCAAGCCTTTATTGAGATGCTGAGTCGCTTTGAAGAGTGGCATTACACAATAGATACCTCACCCAAAGTCATTGTGTTGGATACTCGTACGCGTCGTTGGCGTTCAGAGTCACGCATGAACAAGCCTTCAGGTTTAATGGACTGGGAAGCCTTGATTGAGTTTCAACATCAGTTAATGAATCAAGATAAAGTGGTGATCGTTTCTGCTGCACCGATGTTTGGCGTGAAGTTTATTGAAACACTGCAAAAGATGGCGACCACAATCGGCAAGCCATTAGTGATTGACGCTGAAAACTGGATGGCACATCCGGGCAGTGCTAATACGCTGATTAGCATCTTTACCCATACCAAAACACCGACCAACTTCGTGGTACTTTCTGGCGATGTTCACTACTCCTTCGCTTATGACATCAAGCTTAGGTATCGTCGCAACAGCCCGAACATCTATCAAATCACCTGCAGTGGTATTAAAAATCAGTTCCCTGCTCCGCTGCTTAAATTCTGCGATGTATGGGACCGCCTGTTATACAGCCCTCGCTCAGTTTTGAACTACTTCACTAAGCGTAAACGCTTGAAGATCGAAAAGCGAAGCCCTGACAATCAGACCTTCTATCGCCTTTCAAACCGCAGTGCGATTGGAGAATTGAGGCTAGACACTGATGGGAAACCGCAATCGATCACGACACTCAGTGGCGACGGTAAAATTACCCGTTTCCCAGAGCCCGATTGATAAAATGCTCCTTATCGCTCGCGTATCCGTAATGTCAGTTTTTAGTAAAGACGCTTGCGATCACACTCTGTAGACCCAATAGTTATGCTTATGGTTATAGTTGATAGCTATCAGCGTTACGGAACTCGATACAAATTTTAACTGGAGCTCGTTATGTTCAATTCTCTCACATCAATGTTTAAACAATTGATTGAAGGCCAGGACCTAAGCAAAAACCAAGGCACATCACCTAATATCGCCATCGCGAGTTTGTTGTGTGAAGTCGCGGGTGCCGACCATCAGATCAATGAATCAGAAAGAGTCGCTAAGCTACAGCTTCTGCAGCGTTTGCTGGATTTAGATGAAGAACAAGCAAAGGTACTGCTCGCGCAAGCAGAGCCGAAAGTAGAGCAATCAGTATCGCTGTATGACTTTACATCGCAACTCAGAGACCTATCTCAGCCAGTGCGAATCGACTTAATCAAAGCGATGTGGGAAGTAGCGCATGCCGACGGGGAAATTGACCCTATCGAAGATTCTGTGATCCGTAAAACAGCAGAACTGCTCTACGTCGACCACAGTGACTTCATCAAGAGTAAGTTAAGTGTTTTAGGCGAAAATTAGTGCCTGAAATAATGAATTGGAAACTGAAATAATCGAGTAGGAGGAGGCCTCACGGCCTCCGTCCTCTCACACCACCGTACAAGCG